>DAMBCY010000354.1:0-4469 GCA_032056255.1 Cellulomonas sp.
CGTAGAAGACCTCGGTCTCCGGAACCGTCTCGGCGTACTTCCGGCACAGGCGGGCGCCCTGCACGGCGATGTCGACGATGCCGTCGGGGTCGCTGCGGAACACGACCTCGCGCTGCAGCACCGACGTGGAGTTGTACAGGTGCACGATGGCCTGCTTCGCACCGGCGATGGCCTCGTACGTGCGCTCGATCAGGTGCTCGCGGGACTGGGTCAGCACCTGGATCACGACGTCGTCCGGGATGCGGCCCTCGTCGATGAGCTTGCGGACGAAGTCGAAGTCGGTCTGCGAGGCGGACGGGAAGCCGACCTCGATCTCCTTGTAGCCCATCTGCACCAGCAGCTCGAACATCTCGAGCTTGCGGGCGGCGTTCATCGGCTCGATCAGCGCCTGGTTGCCGTCCCGCAGGTCGACCGCGCACCACCGCGGGGCCCGGGTGATCTGCCGCGTGGGCCAGGTGCGGTCCGGCAGCTCGACGCGGATCTGCTCGGCGAACGGGCGGTACTTGTGCACCGGCATGCCGGAGGGCTGCTGGGGGGCGCGGTCGTGGTAGCTCATCGGGGTTCCTTCACTCGCTGCTGCCTGGGGGTCAGCCGGCACACACCGAACACCGCGACGAGGATCCGGCCTGTCTAGGCCTCGTCGCGGCGGCGAAGGAGGAGGTCCCGGTGCGCGCGCACCCGACGACTGTACCCCGCACCACCGGGCGGACCGCAACCGCTCACGATGCGGACCTCAGCCGAGCAGCGTCAGGTCGTCGCGGGTGCGGACCAGCAGGTGACCACCGACGGCCTCGACGGAGCGCGCCCCGTCGGGCAGCGGGTAGACCCACGCGAGCGTGCCGTCCGTCAGCTTCCGCGCCTCGATGGTCGCCGCGCCGTTCCCGGCCCGCCCGGCCGCCAGCACCAGCTCGCCGTCCGTCAGGGGCGCCCACCACATCAGCACCCGGAACGGCGACTCCCACTCCAGCTCCCCCGTACGCACGTCCACCACCTGGTAGCCGTCGACACCGAGCAGCACGAGCCGTCCGTCCACCTGCAGCCGGGCGGCGCGGTACGTCTCGAACCGCCACAGCTCGGTCCCGGACGGCAGCGCCCGGCCGACGAGCGAGCCGCCGGCGTCCAGCACCAGCACGTCGTCCGGCTGCCCGTCCGTCACCGCCGTGCCGGGGAACAGCGCGCGGGACGTGAACAGCGCGCGGCCGTCCCGGTCGTGCACGGTGCCGCCCCGGCTGCCCGCCCAGGTGCCGAACAGGTTCCCGGACAGCCCGCCGAGGACGAACCCGGTGGGCGGCGAGCTGGAGATCTCGGTGCCGTCCGCCGCGTCGAGCACGGTGGCCGACCACCCCTGCACCAGGACGAACGCCTCGCTGACCCGCAGCTCGGAGCCGGACACGATGCCCTCCCGCAGCCGCAGCTGCTCGGACGCACGGTGCCACCACCGCAGGTGCCCGCCCTCGGCCGCGTACCGCGCGACCCGTGCGTGGCCGTCGGGGGCGACCGTCAGCACCACCACGTCGTCCCCGAGCCGCTCGATCCCGGCGAGCCGGCCGACGATCGTCCACGAGCTGCGCACCTCGCCCGTCGTCGCGGAGAGGGCGACCACCCGCGCCCACCGGTCGTCGGGCGCCGGGAACGGGACCGTGCCGCGGGTCCACGCCTCCCCCGCGGCCACCGGCGGTTCCACCACGCACACCACCACGTCGCCGACGTCCCCGCCGTCGTGCGGGCACCCCGTGAGGGGCCGGGTGCCGGACACCGGACCGAGATCCTGCTCCCAGGTCTGCTCACCCGTCCCGACGTCCCAGGCCGCCACGTGGAACCGGCCCTGCCGGACGGCGGACGACACGAGGACGCCGGAGGCGGCGAGCAGGTCGTCCGACCGCGGCACCGGTGCCGTCCATCGCGACCACGGGGGGCCGTCGAGCGGGGCGACCATGCCCGCGGGCGCCGCGGGCGCCGGTGCGGTGTCGCGGGGGGCGGCCCGGCCGACGGAGACCGCACCGCCGACCACCAGCGCGACGGTCACGGCGACGACCAGCCACCGGCGGCGGCGGGGACGGGCGGGCTCGTCGGTGTCGCGGCCGGCCCGGGGGCCGGGACGCCCGGGACGTGGCGCGCGCGACTGCTCAGCGACGTCGACCAGCTCGACGTCCTGCATCGTCGCACGAGACCGCACGCGGCCCATGCGCCACCTTAGGCGCGCACCCTCACGGACAGCGACAGGTCGCCGAACGCGACCAGGGTACCGTCGGTCAACCGCACGCGGCGGTCGGCCAGGCAGACGATCCGCTGGCCGTCCCCGAGGGTGACGAGGGTGCCGTTCGTGGAGCCGCGGTCGACCACCCAGGAGCCGTGCTCGTCGACGCCGAGCATGAGGTGCGTCTTGGACACCGAGCGGCCCGGATCGGCGACCGCGACCGGGCGGGCGCCGGGCACCGGGGCCGGGTCGCGGCCGACGAGCAGCGGGACGTCCAGCCCGACCACCGAGCCGTCCGGGAGCCGCACGGTCCAGGCCGACGCGCCCGGGGCGGTCCCGGCCGGTGCCGGGGCGGGGAACGCCTCGGGCGGCAGCGCGGACGCGGGTGCCTCGACCGGCGGGGACGTGACGGGCAGCGGGGGCACGACGCGCGGTGGCGTGGCGTCCCCCGGGCCGGTCGGCGTCGGACCCGCGGTCGGCGGCTCGGCCGGCGGCTGGTCGGCGGGCCACGGCACCGCGCGGTCGAGCGGGTCGGGCGGCCGGGGCCCGGGCACGGGCGTCGGCGGCGGGGCCCACCCCGGCAGCGGGTCGGGAGCGGGCGCGGGGACGCGGAGCGCGCCCGGCGCCCCGACCGCGGGCAGCTGCCGGGTGTCGAGGTCGGGACCGGGACCGGGACGCCTCAGCGCGGGGAGGACCAGGTCGGGGGCGTCGAGCCGCCGACCCGCCGCGAGCGTCGTCCAGCGGGTCCGGCCGGGTGGGGACGGTTCGGCGAGCGGCTCCGGCGCGACGGCGGGACCCGTCGCGGGCGACCGGTCCAGGTCCGGCGACAGGCCGGGCTCCGGCGACACCTGGTGCGGCACGCCGCCCGGTGCCGCGGACGGCCGGGCGCTCCCGCGGGTCCGCTGCGCCGGGGCGGCCGGGGCGGCCGGGGGCGGCCCGTCCAGCACCGGCAGCGCGTCCAGCACCGGCGGCGCATCCAGCACGGGGACCACGAGAGCGCCGGGCCCCGGACGGGGTGCGGCCGCGGCGGGCGCGGCCAGGCGCCGCACCGCGCCGAGACCGCGGACGTCCACGACGACCGCCTCGGCGACGCGGTCGTGCCAGCCGCGACGGCGACGGCCGGGGTCGACGAGCGGGGACAGCAGGACGACCAGCTGGCCCACCCCGCACGCCAGCGCCCCGGCGGCGACGACGAGCGACCGCACGAGCGCGCGCCCGAGCCCGACCGGCCGGCCGGAGCGCACGTCGACCGTCCGCAGCCCGAGCGCACGCCGGCCGACGGTCCAGCCGCGGGTGCCGTGGCACCACCACTGGACGCCGCCCCACGCCAGCAGCAGCACCGCACCCGCGACGAGCAGCACCGGGGCCGGTCCCGACGGTGCCGCCGTTCCCGTTCCGGCGGTGGCGCGGGCCGCGGCGAGCCAGGCGGGCAGGACCGCCGCGACGAGCGGCGCGGCGCACAGGGAGGTCAGGGCACCGTCGACGAGCGCGGCGACGACCCGGCGGCCGACCGGCGCGGGGGGCGCCCCGTGCGCGCCCCTGTCGCGGGGGCCGGTGGTGGTGCTCATGGCTGCGCTCCTGCGTCTCGTCCTCGTCGGGCGTCTCGTCCTGCTCGGGCGTCGCGCCCGGGTCGTGCCCCGCCGGTCGGCCGGGCCTCGAGGTCGGTGCGGGCCCCGCGTCCGGTGCCCCCGCGGCGCAACGACCGGACCGCCACGCGGCCGCGCCAGCGCCGTCCCCGCGGGACGGCGGCGCGCATCCGGGCCAGCGCCCGGTCCACCTGGGCCCAGTACGCCCGGGCCTCGTCGGCCGTGGGGTCGGTGGGGCCGAAGACGACGGCGTCGGCGTGCGCCGCGAGGGCCGCGGCCCCGGGCCCGCCGTCCGGGTGCCCGTGCGTGCCGGGGTGCCCGTGCGTGCCGGGGTGCCGGGCACCGGCAGGACGGTGCTCCCCGGCCGCGGCGACCGCGGTCGCCGCGAACGCCCGGTCGAGCTCGCGCGCGGTCTCGCGGCGGGTCGCGACGGGGTCGACGTCGTGCCGCAGGTCGGTCGCGAGATCGAGCACCTCCTGCCACCCGCCGACGACGCGGCGCAGCGGCTCGGGGTCGCGGCGCCGACGCCGGCGCCGGGACGCCTTGAGCGCCGCGACCACGAGGAACGGCGCGAGCAGCAGCAGGACCAGCCCGGATGCCGCCGCGGTGCCGAGCGCGATCCACTGCCACAGGGGACGGGCCGCCTCCTGCGCCGAGACCTGGGTCTCTGGCTCCTCGGTGTCGTC
>DAMBCY010000355.1:0-4463 GCA_032056255.1 Cellulomonas sp.
CGCGGCCCACGGCGGTGCGGACCGCGGCCAGGTACTCGCGCTGCACCTCGAGCGCCGTGAGCCGGCGGCCGTCCGCGAGCCTCAGCCGGGCGGTCAGGGCGAGGTCGTGCGAGACGGTGTGCGTCGCCGTCACCGGGTCGGCCAGCGCCAGGCGGTCCAGCGCCGCACCGAGGTCGGTGTCCCGGCCCGCGGCCGCGCGCTCGACCAGCCACAGCACCAGGGAGGTCGTGCCGAGCTTGAGGTACGTCGCGACCTCGAGCAGGTTCGCGTCGCCGATGATGACGTGCAGCCGTCGCCAGCGGTCCGGGTCGGCGGGCGGCTCGTCGCGGGGGTTGACGATGGGGCGCCGCAGCGTGGTCTCCAGGCCGACCTCGGCCTCGATGTAGTCGGCGCGCTGCGAGAGCTGGAAGCCCGCCTCCTCGCCGCGCTGCCCGAGCCCGACCCGGCCGGCGCCGGTGAACACCTGCCGGGTGACGAGGAACGGCGTGATCCGCGCGGCCAGGTCGACGAACGGCACCGCCCGGTCCACCAGGAAGTTCTCGTGCGTGCCGTAGGTGGCGCCCTTGCCGTCGACGTTGTTCTTGTACAGCGCGACGTCCGGCAGCGCCTGAGTGGAGGTCAGCGCCCGCACCGAGGCCAGCATCACCAGCTCCCCGGCGCGGTCCCACCGCACGGCGTCGAGCGGGTTCGTCACCTCCGGGGAGGAGTACTCCGGGTGCGCGTGGTCGACGTAGAGCCGCGCGCCGTTCGTGAGGATGACGTTCGCGGCGCCCGGGTCCTCGTACTCCTCGACCAGCGAGCGCGCGACCTCCTGCGGCCCGTCGGGCCGCTCGTCGCCCGACGGCGCGGGGCGGGTCGGGTCGTCGGTGAGCAGCGACGGGTGCGCGGAGGCGCGCTGCAGGTGGAAGCCGCGCGCGTCCTGCAGGGGGTCCTCGTCGTCGTAGTCCCAGCGGGCCTTGGCCCGGCCGGCCGCCCGCGCCGCGGCGTGCACCGCGACGACGTGGCTGGACAGCAGCATGGGGTTGGCGGTCGGGCGGCCGGGTTGCAGCACGCCGTACTCGGTCTCGATCCCCATCACGCGGCGCACGGTCACGCCGACCACCCTAGGGCCGCGGGGGCCCGGGTGGTCGGCGCGACCGGCACGTGCGGGGCTCAGCCGTCCGAGCCGGGCCGTCCGCCGCCCTGACCGCCCTGACCGCCGGGCGCCTGGCCGCCGCCGCCCATGCCCCCGCCCATCCCGCCGGTGTGCTCGCCCGCGGTGACCGTCAGCAGCTCCGTGCCGCCGGACGCGTCGCCGTCCGCCGTGTACCCGGCGAACGCGTCCGACCCGGCGGTGGCGCCGGGCACGATGGTGTACGTCTCGCCGCTGGTGATCGCGGCGGAGGAGATCACCAGGGACGCGATGTCCTTCGTGGGCGTGAACGTCGCGACCACCGCCCCGTCGGCGTCGACCACGGCGAGCGTGGTCCCTGCCGAGACCGTCGAGTCGAACGTGGCCGAGACCCAGCCCTGCCCGTCGGTCCCGGGGGCCATCGCCATCCCGGACGAGCCCGCGGCGACGAGCGTGCCGCCCGTGACCGACGGCGTGCTGTCCGCGTCGATGGCGCCGTTCCCGTCGTTCGTCGGGCCGTTCACCACGACGGTCCCGCCCGACATCGTCAGGGAGCCGTTGGCGTCCAGCCCGTCGCCCCCCGCGTCGATGCTCAGCGTGCCGCCGGTGATCGTCAGGCTGGCGGTGCCGCTCGACTCCCCCTGCGGCCCGGCCCAGTCGCCCTGCGCGTCCTCGGTGGAGCCGGTGGCGCTGCTGGCGGCGTTCACGCCGTCGTCGGAGGCCACCACCGTGAGGTCGCCGCCGGCCAGGGTGATCGCCTCGGCCTCCAGGCCCTCGTAGGAGGTGAGCACGTCGAGCGTGCCGCCGGTCACGTCGAGGGCGACGTCCGCGTGCACGCCGTCGTCCCCGCTCGACAGGGTCAGGTCGCCGTCGGTCACGGAGACGATGCCGTTCGAGTGGATCGCGTCGTCGGAGGAGTCGACGGCGACGATGCCGCCGGCCACGACCACCGACGCCGACCCCTTGATGCCCTTGGTGGACGTCTCGTCGGAGGGCGTGGTGCCGCTGCCGCCGCCCGACGCGACCGTGACGGTGCCGCCGGTGACGACGACGTCGGTCTGCGCGTCGACCCCGTCTCCGGCGGTCGTCAGGGTGACCTCGCCGCCGGTCACGACGACGAAGCCCTCCGTGGTGTCGGAGTCCTGGTCGGACGTCAGCCCGTCGCCGCCCGCCGTGACGTCGAGCGTCCCGCCGTCGACCACCAGGTAGTCCTTGCCGCGGATGCCGTCGTCCACGGCGTCGACCGTGATCGTGCCGCTCTCGACGACGAGGCCGTCCTTCGAGGTGATCCCGTCGTTCGCGTTGCCCGTCACCGTGAGCGCGCCGTCCCCGGTGATCGTCAGGTCGGCGCTGCTGAACAGCGCGGCGTTCGGGGCGTCGTCGGAGGTGTCGGCGTACGTCGCGGCGTCGGTCAGCGCGTTGTCGGAGCCGTCGGCCAGCTCGACCACCGCCGAGCCGGCCGACGTCACGGCCAGCGCGGAACCGGTCGAGGACGTGATGTCCACGCCGTCGAGCACGAGGTGCACCACCTCGTCGCCCGCGTCGACGACGACCTGGCCGTCGGTCAGCGTGCCGGTGAGCGTGTAGGTGCCGCCCGCGGTGATCGTCACGGTCGAGCCGTCGACGGTGACCGCGTCGGAGTCGGAGGTCGCCGAGTCGCCGTCCAGGCTGATCGTGGCGGTGCCGGACCCCGCGTCCTCGACCTCGTGCACGTCGGCGTTCGCGGCGAGCACCTCCTCGGCGGTCGCGCCGGCGGCGACGTCCGTGACGGTCGTGGTGCTGCCGTCCTCCGTCGTGGTGGTCGTGGTGGTGGTGCCGGAGTCGGCCAGGGCGTCCACGGAGCAGCCGGTGAGCAGCAGGCTGACGAGGACGGCGGGGGCGGTCAGGGCGATGAGGGAACGGCGACGGTTCGGTCGGCGCATGAGGGGCTCCGTTCAGGAGGGGTTCGGGTGGGGCGGGATCACGGGGTGAGGGTGCGGCGCAGCGTGCGGCGCCAGGGGCGGCCGGCGAGCGTGGGGTCGAGGACCACCAGGCCGGTCGCGTACTTCGAGATCCGGGACGGGCGGTGGCCGAGCGCCCAGAGCGCGCGGTCCGCGGCGGACGCCCCGGCGACGCTCTTGGTCTCCACGACCACGTGCCCCGGCACGCCGGCGGACTCCCCCGACGGTCCGTGCCACTCCAGGCCGGTGTCGACGGTGGTCCGGGCGCCGTCCGGCAGCAGCAGCGTGCGCCGCCGGTACCGGGTGGTGAGGGTGGGGCGCAGGTCGAGCTCGGCGGCCCGGAGCCCGTGCTGCCGCAGGGTGTCGACGACGAACCCGAGCGCGTCGCCGACCTCCGCGGCGGCCGCGAGGTCGTGCTCGCGCCGGTCCTTGACGGTGGTGCCGCGCGGGCCGCGGGTCTTGACCTCCAGCCAGCAGCCGCCGGTGTCCTGGTAGGTGCGGGTGCGCACCTTGTACCGGCGCCGGCGCCGCCCCGCCGCGAGACGGAACGCGTCGAGGTCGGGGGTGTCGAAGTAGACCGACTCGTACCCGAAGGTGTCGCGCCCGTCGATCACCAGCCGGCGGGTCCCGTCCGGGAGCGCGTCGAGCAGGTCCGGCAGCGCCGCTGCCGGCAGCACGTACTTGCGGTCCACCCGGGTCTGCAGGGCGGCCGTCTCCTGGAGCTCGTCCAGGCCGACGGCCGGCAGCCCCGCCACCGTCCGGGGGCCGGCGGTCACCGGGTCACCCCGGACAGCGCGGACCACTCGGGGCGGGCGGGTGCGGCCGGGGCGGGTGCGGCCGGGGCGGCGGCGGTCGGGGCGGGGATCGGCGTCGCGGCGGCGACCAGCAGGTCGCCGGGGGTGGTCGGGCGCCGGTCCGGGTCGTCGGAGAACCGCACGTCGACCACGGTGGTGTCGTCGACGAGGTCGAGCCGCTGGACGGTCACGCCGTGCACCCGGGCGCCGAGCAGGACCTCGAGGTGGGCCACGAGCTCGTCGTGGTCGGGGAACGCCCGGTCCAGGACGACGACCTGCTGCCGGTAGCGCCGCAGCAGCCGCGGGTGGTCGCCCACCAGCAGCGCCACGAGGATCAGCGCCATCAGCACCAGCGCGGTCCCCCCGAGCGAGCTGCCGAGGCCCCCGATCAGGCCGAGCGCCAGCGCCGCGAAGTAGTACGCGACCTCGCGCTGGTCGATCTCGGAGGACCGCAGCCGGATGATCGACAGCACGCCGAACAGGCCCAGGCCGAGGCCGGCTCCCACGGTCGCGGACGAGAGCGCGCCGGCGACCGCCAGGACGCCGACGTTCACGCCGAGGAACGCGACCACGAGGTCGCGGCGGCGGTGCCGGGGGAAGTAGAGGGCGAAGGTCAGG
>DAMBCY010000356.1:0-4444 GCA_032056255.1 Cellulomonas sp.
CGCCTCGGGCTGCTCGATGGCGGACATGGCCGCCATCGACCAGGTCGAGGACGCGTGGGACGTGCTGGTCGAGGCGGGGATCGCCGAGGACACGGTCCCGGTGACCTACATGAACTCCACCGCGGCGATCAAGGCCTTCACCGGCCGGCACGGGGGCACCGTGTGCACCTCGTCGAACGCGCACGTCGCGCTGCGCTGGGCGTTCGACCGGGTCGGTGGCGTCGACGGCACCGGCAAGGTCCTGTTCATGCCGGACCAGCACCTCGGGCGGAACACCGCCGTGCTGGCGCTGGGCATCCCGCTCGAGGCGTGCGTGGTGTTCGACCCGCGCAAGCCGAACGGCGGCCTGACCGCGCAGGAGCTGCGCGACGCCCGGATGATCCTGTGGCGCGGGCACTGCTCGGTGCACGGGCGGTTCTCCGCGCAGAACCTGCTCGACGTCCGCGCGGCCGTCCCGGACGTCACCGTCCTGGTGCACCCGGAGTGCCGGCACGAGGTCGTGACCGGCGCCGACATGGTCGGGTCGACGGAGTACATCATCACGGCGCTCGACGCGGCCCCGGCGGGCTCCGCCTGGGCGATCGGCACCGAGCTCAACCTGGTCCGCCGGCTGGCGAAGGCCCACCCGGACAAGCAGATCTCGTACCTCGACTCGACCGTGTGCTTCTGCTCCACGATGAACCGGATCGACCTGCCGCACCTGGTCTGGGCCATGGAGTCGCTGCGGGACGGCCGGATGGTGAACCGGATCGTGGTCGACGCCGACGACGCGCACTGGGCGCGGGTGGCGCTCGACCAGATGCTCGCGCTGCCCGGCTACTGACGCCCGGGAGCCCGTCGAGAGGAGAGCACGTGGGCACGGGGCACCCGCTGCGGGTCGGCATCGTCGTGTTCGACGACGCGGAGGAGCTCGATGTCGTCGGACCGTTCGACGTCCTCACGGCGTGGGCGGCGCTCTCGCCGCTGCGGCCCGAGGTCGTGACGTTCTCCGCCGACGGGGCGGGTGTGCGGTGCGCGAAGGGCCTGCGGCTGCTGCCGGACACCTCGCGCGACGAGGTCGGCCCCCTGCACGTCCTCGTGCACCCCGGCGGCCGCGGCACACGACCGCTGACCCGCGACCACGACCACCTCGCCTGGGTGCGGGCGCGCCGCCGGGACACCGCGCTGATGACGTCGGTGTGCACCGGCGCGCTGGTCTACGCCGCCGCGGGGCTGCTCGCCGGCCGGCCCGCGACGACGCACTGGGCGGCGCTCGACGAGCTGGTGCACCTCGACCCGAGCGTGCTGGTCGACACCGAGGCCCGGTACGTCGACGACGGCGACGTGGTCACGTCCGCCGGGGTGTCCGCCGGCATCGACATGGCGCTGCACCTGGTGGCGCGCCTCGAGTCGCCCGGTGCGGCCCGCGACGTCCGCCGCCAGATCCAGTACGACCCGGCTCCCCCGGTCTGACCCCGCCCACCTCACGCCGCCGCGCTCGTCGAGATCGTGCGCTCCCGGCCGAGATGGTCCGTCCCGGGCATGCTCGGGACCGGGAGGGACTGTCTCGGCGGCAGAGCCGGGTGGTGCGGGTCAGGCCAGGCGGGTGAGCAGCAGGGCCTCCGCCAGGACGACCTTCTCGAGCTCCGCGAGGTGCACCGACTCGTTCGCGCCGTGGGCGCGGGAGTCCGGGTCCTCGACGCCGGTCACGAGGATCGCGGCGCCCGGGTAGACCTCGAGCAGGTCGGCGATGAACGGGATCGACCCGCCGATGCCGATGTCGACCGGGTCGGTGCCCCACGCGTCGGCGAACGCCTGCCGCGCGGCGCGCATCGCCGGGGAGTCGGCGGGCGCCTGGAACGGCTTGCCCAGCTCGCCGTCGCGGACCGTGACCCGGGCACCGAACGGCGCGTGGGTCTCGAGGTGGGTGCGCAGCGCCGCGAGGGCGGCCGCCGGGTCCTGCCCCGGGGCGATCCGCATCGAGAGCTTCGCGGTCGCCCGCGGCGTGATGGTGTTGGACGCCGTGGCCACGCGCGGGGCGTCGAGGCCGATGACGGCGATCGCCGGGCGGGTCCACATCCGCGCCGTCAGGGGGCCGGTGCCGGCCAGGGCGGCGCCGTCCAGCACGCTCGCGTCGGCGCGGAACGCCGCCTCGTCATAGTCGACGGCCGGGTCCGGCGCGGAGACCAGCCCGGCGACCGCGACGTCGCCCGCGTCGTCGTGCAGCGTCGCGACCAGGCGGGACAGCAGCGTGACGGCGTCGAGCACCGGGCCGCCGAACATGCCGGAGTGCACCGCGTGGTCCAGCACGGCGACCTCGACCTCGAGGTCCACCAGGCCGCGCAGCGACGTGGTGAGGCCGGCGACGCCCACCTTCCAGTTCGAGGAGTCGGCGACCACGATGACGTCGGCGGCGAGCAGGTCGCGGTAGGTGTGCAGGAACCGGGTGAAGGACGGCGAGCCGACCTCCTCCTCCCCCTCGACGAACACCGTGACGCCGACGCCGAGCGCGTCGCCCAGCACCCGCAGCGCGCCGAGGTGCGCGACGACGCCGGCCTTGTCGTCCGCCGCGCCGCGGCCGTACAGCCTGCCGTCGCGCTCGGTGGGCTCGAACGGGTCGGTGTCCCAGTCCTCGCGGGCGCCGGGCGGCTGGACGTCGTGGTGCGCGTACAGCAGCACGGTCGGCGCACCGGCGGGTGCGGGGCGGCGGGCGACGACCGCCGGGGCCCCGGGGGTCCCGTCGGGGCGCTCGACGGAGAGCACCTGCACCTCGGGCATCCCGGCCTCGCGGAGCAGCCGCGCGACGTGCTCCGCGCTGGCGGCGACGTGCGCCTGGTCGAAGTCGGCGTTCGAGACGCTCGGCACGCGGACCAGTGCCTCGAGGTCGGCGCGGACGCCGGCGAAGGCCTCCTGGACGCGGGACCGGAGCTCGGCGACGGACGGGGACGGGGCGGAGGCGCTGGGCTGTGTCACGATCCGTCACGCTACTCGACTACGCTGGACCGGTGTTCGGACGCAGCAAGGACAGCACGGGTCAGCCCGGCGAGACCGGCAGGGCGACGCAGACGCCCCTGACCGGCGAGACCCCCGGCATGGTCGACACCGGCAAGGGTCACGCCACGCCGAAGCGGAAGGTCGCCGAGGCGGCCAACCGCCGGCCGCTGGTGCCCGCGGACCGCAAGGCCGCCGCCAAGGACGCGCGCGCCCAGCAGCGAGTCGAGCGCGACCGGCAGTACGCCGCGATGCAGACCGGCGACGAGCGCTACCTGCCCGCGAAGGACAAGGGACCGAAGCGCCGCTACGTCCGCACGTACGTGGACGCGCGCTGGAACATCGGCGAGTTCTTCCTGCCGGTGGCGATCGTCATGCTGCTGCTCAACATGGCGCTCACGTCGGTGAGCCCGAACCTGGCGTTCCTCGGCCTGTTGCTGCTCTACGTCTTCATCATCGCGATGGTCCTGGACGGGGTCGTCATGTGGCGCCGGCTGCGCAAGCGCCTGATCGCGAAGTTCGGGGCGGACGCCATCGAGCGGGGCCTGATGATGTACGCCGTCACCCGGGTGTTCCAGATCCGCCGCGCCCGCCTGCCGAAGCCGCAGGTCAAGCACGGCGAGTACCCGGAGTAGCCCGCCGCCGGTCCCGGCCCCGCGCCGGGCTCAGCGCAGCAGCGCGAGGTACGCCGCCCAGACGGGCTCCCCCACGACCAGCCCCACGCCCGCCCCGGCGAGCATCCACGGGCCGAACGGGATCCCGCTGCCCGGCTGCGCCCGCCGCGCGAGCAGCAGCCCGATCGCGACCAGCCCGCCGAGCAGGAACGCCGCGAAGCCCCCGACCACCAGCGCCCCGTACCCGGCCCACCCCAGGTGCAGCCCGAGCAGCCCCGCGAGCTTCACGTCCCCCAGCCCCATCCCGCCCGGGCGCACCAGGGCGATCGCGAGGTAGACGGCCAGCAGCCCCGCGCCCCCGACGCCGCCGCGCAGCAGCGCCGGCCAGTCCGAGGCCGCGCCCGGGTTCCAGGACGCCAGGGCGAGCAGCACGACGCCGGCCCCCGTCGCCGGCAGGACGATCCGGTCCGGGAGCCGGTGCACGTCCAGGTCGATCGCCGCCAGCGCCACGCCCACCGCCACGAGGTGCAGCAGCGCCGGCAGCGCCCAGGACCACCCGGTGAGCAGCGCGGCCGCCGCGAACAGCACCGCCGTCAGCGCCTCGACCGCCGGGTAGCGGCCGCTGATCCGGGCCCCGCAGTCCCGGCAGCGGGCGCGCAGCAGCAGCCAGGACAGGACCGGGACGGTGTCCCGGGGGCGGATGCGGTGGCCGCACGCGGGGCAGGCGGAGCGCGGGAGCAGGGGCTCCGCCCTCGGGACGCGCCGGACGACGACGTTGAGGAAGGAGCCGATGACGAGGCCGAGCACCGCGGCCGGCACGACGAGGACGGGCACCGCGGGCTACTTCAGGAGGTCCGCGA
>DAMBCY010000357.1:0-4435 GCA_032056255.1 Cellulomonas sp.
GCGGGGCAGCCGGGGGTCGAGGATCCACCGGTCGTCGCCGCGCAGCGGGGCGTCGGTGCGCGACCCGTCGATGTTCACCGCCGTGAACAGCGCCATGCGGCGCTCCCGCTGCACGACGACGCTGAAGTGGTGGTACCGGAGCTCGGCCGAGGCGACGGCCGCGTTGCTGCCGACCCCCGGCAGCGGGAGCGGCACGCCGAGGAAGTCGGGGTCGTAGCCGCGCCGGCTCGCGTAGTCGGGGTCGATCGCCAGCGCCTCGGGGACGCCGCCGGCGGGGGGCGGGACCGGGGCGGGGGGCGGGACCGGCGCAGCGGGGACGTCGACGACGGCGGCCGCAGCGGGGGCGCCGTCCCACGCGACCGAGAGCGTGAGGCGCAGCGGCAGCTCGACCGCCACGGTGCCCGGCGCCGCGCCCGGCGGAGGTACCGGGCGGAGCGCGACGTCCTCGCCGTCCGGGGCGCCCCCGTCCGCGCCCCGCGCCGTCCCACCGGGGGCGGGTCCCGCCGCCTCCACCCCGCCGTGCGGCGACGGGGCGGTGCCGAGCGCGGCCACCCGAGCGCGCCCGGTCCTGTCCAGGGCCGCGGCCTCGAGGTGTCCGAGGATGCGGCTGATCCGGATGCCCTCGTTCAGCACCCCGCCACCGGCCGCGCCGGGCTGCGCCGGGCCGGCGAGCCCGGCCGGGTCGGGCACGCTCGCGTGGTGCAGCGCGACGACCTCCCACTGGTCGTTGAACACCGGCGACCCCGAGGACCCGGGCTCGGTGTCAGTCACGTAGTGCAGCACCTGCTCGGGGATGTCGACCAGGGTGTTCTCCCGCAGCACGACCTCCTTCTCGCGCCCCCGGGGGTGCTGCACGATCGAGACGTTCTCGCCGATCACGACGGTGCCCTGCGCGGCGGTGAGCCGGCACCAGCCGAACGGCTCCGTCGCGCCGGGCGCGCCCGCGACCTCGACGAGCGCGAAGTCCAGGCCCTGGTCCGCAGCGAAGAACATGGCGGGGTCCAGGTGCAGCTCGACGACGCGGGCGGCCGATCCGTCGAGGGCGCGCTGGAAGTCCAGCTCGAGCGTGCTGGACGCGGCGACGTCCGCCGACGGCAGGACGTGGTGGTTGGTCAGGAGCAGGTGCGCGGACACGAGGAACCCCGTGCCGAACCCCGCCACCGCGCCGCCGGGCTCGCGGACGACGACCCGGCCGACCGTCCGCTGGGCGACGAACCCGCCCTCGAGGTACCGCACCGCGAGGAAGTCGGGCTGGTTGACGATCTTCTCCAGGAGCACGTCCGGGGCCTGCGGCAGCGCGAGCCGCGTGGCCGCGTCGGCCACCAGCGCGGCGGCCGGCGCCCCCGCCGGCACCGAGTCCGGGTCGTCGCCGGTGAGGAACCGGCTCACCCGGTCCACCCGCCGGGCGACGCGCTCCGGGTCGTTCACCTCGGCGATCTCGCCGCGGTCGAGCCGGTCGCGGGTCGGGCCCCGCTCCGACGCACGGTCCTGCGCGCGCCGCGCGGCCAGGGCGCGCTGGTGCTCCTCCTGCTCGCGCAGGCGGCCGGCGAGCGCGGAGGCGCTCCCGGTCCCGGTCGTGGTCCCCATGTCCCGGCCCCCTCGTGTGCACGTGCCCGCGCCCGACGACGTCCGGACGCTAGCAGCGGCCGTCGCAGCAGGATCGCGCGGCTGCCGGCCCCGGGACGCACCCGCCGCGGGTGGTGCACGGCGGGCCGGCCCGGTGCTGCACTCGGAGGCGTCCAGCTCCCGGACGACGGAGCCCCGCATGGCTGGTCGACGACCCCGCGCCGCCCGTCCTCGCCGCACCGGCCGGGACGGGTGACCGTGGCGCGCGCCGTCGTGCTGGTCGGGGTCTCCCGGGCGGGTGGCCGGTACCCGGAGCTGCCCGCGGTGCCGGGCGCGGTCGCGGCCGTGCGCGGCTGGGCGGTCGCCCAGGGCGTGCCCGACGACCTGCTGCTGACGTTCGCCGACGACGACGGCACCCGGGTCGACGCCGGCGACGTGCTCGCGGGCATCCGCGGCCTCGTGGACCGCGGGGACGTCGACCAGCTGGTCGTGTACTTCAGCGGGCACGGGATCAACACCGGCAACAGCGAGTTCTGGCTGCTGCCCGGCGCGCCCGAGGACGGCAGCCAGGCGGTGAACGTCTCGCTGACCTCCTGGTACGCGGAGCGGCTCCCGGTACGGCACGTCGTGCTCGTGTCCGACGCCTGCCGCACGGCCGCGTCGACCACCCAGGAGCTCGGCATCCAGGGCAGCGCGATCGTGCCGAACCTGCCGCCGAGCGGACCGGCCGCGACCGTGGACGTCTTCTACGCCTGCGCGCTGGGTGACCCGGCGTTCGAGCTCACGGACCCGAGCACGGCCGGGGCCGCCTACCGGGCGGTGTACACCTCGGTGCTGGTCGGAGCGCTGCGGGGCGAGCACCCCGCGCTGGTGGCGCCGCAGGACGGCGCGGCGGGAGCGGGGTTCGGCCTGGTGCAGCCGTGGCCGCTCAAGCGGGCGCTGCCCGGCCTGGTCGCCGCGCAGCTCACCGCGTGGCACGCGCCGCTGGACCTGAACCAGACCCCGGACGCGCGCCTGTCGTCGGACCCGGTCGTCGCGTGGCTGTCCCGGCTGGAGCCGTGGCCGCCGGCGGCACCGGCGGCGGCGCAGCCACCACCCGGCCCTCCGCCGCCCGCCGCCGGACCCGCACCCGGTGCCGGGGCCGCCGTCCCCGGGCCGGTGCCGCTCCCGCAGGCCCGCGCCGTCGAGGCCGCCGACCGGCTCGCGATCGGCCTCGCGCTGGCCGCCGCCCCGCCGCACCCGGACCCGCACCCGGGCCCGGGCCTCGAACCCGAGCTCGCGCCGGTGCACACCGCCACGCCCCCGGTGGTGGTGCGCGGGGACCGGGTGGTGTCGCTCGCGCAGGTCACCGAGGGCGCCGCCGTCGTGGTGCTGGACGCGGGCTGCTGCGCGGTGCTCCCGGTGCTGCCCGGGCGCACCACCGTCGCCACGATCGAGGACGCCCGCCTGGTGGACTGCGCGCTGCCCCGCACGGAGGCGCTCGGCGCCCCGACCCCCGGGCTGGCACGGCGCGCGCTGGCCGCGGCGTGGTCGCGGTTCGGCCTCTCGGGCGACGACGACGCCACGGACGAGCGCGAGCTCGACGCGGACCCGCTCGGCGCCCTCTACCGCGCGTGGGAGCTGCACGACCGCGGACGCCGGGACGAGATCGCCGCGCTCGCCCGCCCCGGCGCCCCGGGCGAGCGGCTGTTCGACGTGCTGCTCCTCGCCCGGCCGCCCGACGACGCGCCCGGCCCCTGGGGCGCCGTGCTGACGCCGGTGCCGCTCCTGGCGCGCGGCTGGGCGCTGCTCGCCGCCGCGCCGGAACCGGTCCGCCGCCGCGCGCTGGCGTTCCCGCCGCGCCTGCCCGCGCACTGGACGATGTTCGCCGCCGCCGACGCGCCCCGCGTCGTCGCGGCCCTGCTGGAGTCCCCGCCCGAGGAGGTGCCATGAGAACGCTCGTCCTGGTGCACGGCCGCGCGCAGGAGCACAAGGACCCGCTCGCGGTGAAGCGGGAGTGGCTCACGGCGCTGGACGCCGGCGCGCACCGCGCGGGCCGGCCGCCGCACCTGCCCGACGACCGGGTCCGGCTGCCCTACTACGGGCAGACGCTGTTCGACCTGGTGAGCGGGGACGACCCCGAGCACGCGGCGCGGGTGATCGTGCGCGGGTCGGCGGACGGCCCCGACGCGGAGGACCTGTTCGTGCGGGAGGCGCTGCTCGAGATCGCCGCGCACGCCGGCGTCACGGAGGCGGACGTGCTCGCCGCTCTGGCGGACGAGGCCGACGAGGCCGACGAGGCCGACGAGTCGGACGAGTCGGGCGAGCACGGCGCCCCGCGCGGCGCCGTGCTCGAGCGCGGCCCGCTGAACTGGCGCTGGGTGCGCGCCACCCTGACCGCCCTGGACCGGATCCCGAACGTCAGCGCGTGGTCGGTGGCGCTCGCGACGCGGGACGTCTACCAGTACCTGCACAACGTGCGCGTGCGGGACACGATCGAGGCCGGCGTCCGGCAGGCGCTCGACGACACGGACGAGGCCGTGGTGGTCGCGCACTCGCTCGGCACCGTCGTGGCCTACAACCTGCTGCGCCGCGAGGCCGTCGACCGCGGGTGGACGGTCCCGCTGCTCGTCACCCTCGGCTCCCCGCTGGCCGTGTCGGCGATCAGCCGGTCGCTGCGTCCGCTGTCCTGGCCGGCGCCGGTGGGCACGTGGCTCAACGCCTACGACCCGCAGGACGTGGTCGCGCTCCACCCGCTGGTCGCCCCGCACTTCGCCGTCGACGGCATCGACGAGGTCGACACGGTGGACAACCCCACGCCGAACCAGCACGGGATCTCGGGGTACCTCTCGGACGCGCGGGTGGCCGCCGCGATCCTCGACGCCCTGGG
>DAMBCY010000358.1:0-4416 GCA_032056255.1 Cellulomonas sp.
CCCGGACGACCCCGCCTCCGGGCACGAGCGCGGCCTGGTGGACGTGCTGGCGTCGGTGTTCGTCCCGTTCCTCGCGCTCTACGCCTCGTACGGGTTCCTCACGGAGGACCGGTCGCGGTTCCTCAACACCGCCGCGTACCGCGCGTTCGTCGAGAACGGCTTCTCGCTGACCGGCGAGCGGCCGGACGGGTCGTTCGTCGACCTCGCGACCGGGTGGTGGCTGGTCGCGGTCGTCGTCGTGGCCGTCGTGCTGCGCTGGCTGCTGGGCCGCTGGGAGGGGCGCAGCCACCGCCGCGCGATCGCCTTCGCGGGCGCCTACGTCGAGGCGTTCTGGCTGCTGGCGGTCGCGGCCTTCGCGACCCAGCTCAAGGACCAGGTGTGGGCGTGGGTCGAGGGGCGGCGCGCGGTCGCGATCGTCCTCGACTGGTGGCTCACGGTGCTCGACGCGCTGGGCCCGGTCGCGGGTCCGGTCGACGCGGCGGTCGACGCGGTCGCGGGCGTGCTCGGGAACCTCGACGACCTCGTGGTGATCCCGCTCGCGTGGCTGACGGTCGGGGCCGTCGTCTACGGCCACCGGCTCGCGGCGCCCCCGGCGCGCGAGCCCCGGGTGCGCCTGGCGGCCTGGCAGCGCGTCCCGGCTCCCGTGCGGCGGTGGAGCACCGAGGCCGCGGCGCCCGTCCTGGGCGACGTGCGCGGCCGGTTCACCGCCCTCGCCGACGGGCTGCGCCGCCTCGCGGTCGCGGGACTGGGCCCGATGCTCGTGTTCGCCCTCGCGTTCCTGGTCGCGACGCGGCTGGAGGAGGGCATCCTGCTGCTCGGGCGGGCGCTCAGCGGGCCGCAGGACGTGGACACCTGGCTCGCGTTCGCCCCGATGCTGTCCGCGGTCGCCACGGCCGTCGGGCTCACCGTCACCATGGCGCTGCTCGCCGCGGGCGTGGACCGGGTGCTGCGCGGTCAGGCCGCGGTGCCGGAGGCTGTTCCGGACGGGCCCGCCGCGCCCGAGGCGACCCCCGTCGGCTGACCAGGTCCGGGAGGGATCAGCCGCCGGCCCCGAGCAGGACGTGCTGCGGCAGCTGCCACCACAGGGCGACCTCCGTCGGCTCGACGTCGGCGGGCAGCACCACGACCGGCGACACCGTCCACGTGCCCGGGCGGGTGGGACCGGGATCGGCGTCCGGGTCGTCGAGCACCCCCAGCGACGGCATCGGGCCCGGTGCGTCCTCGGGGACGCACGGGGAGACGGCCTGGAACGCGCCCCAGGCGTTCGGGACGTAGTCGTAGCGGGTGCCCGCCGCGTCGCGCACCGCGAGGGAGCACCCGGCGAGGATCACGTCCGGGTCCGCCCAGAGCGTGAGGTCCACCTGCACGGCACGGGCGCCGTCGGGCACCACCAGGTCGCGCGGCAGCTCCGCGGGCTCCCCGATGCCGTCGAGCCGCACCCGCACCTCGACCGGCGACGTGCCGCCGAGCCCGTCGCGCACGCGCTGGCTGAACGTCACCGTCTCGCCGGGCGCGCCGACGGTGGGCCGGTGCAGGCCCTGCTCCCACCACAGCGTGCGGACGCGGTCGGCGGAGGCGGCCAGCACCAGGACGAGCGCGAGCGGCAGGGCCACCAGGGCCCAGCGGTTGCGGCGCCACCAGCCGCGTCCGGCGACGGGATCGGGCGCCGGGCCGGGCGCGGGGGTCGGCGGGGCGGTGGTGGTCACGGCTGCTCCGGCGGGTCGTCGGACCAGGCGGCGGCGAGGACCGGGGTGTCGTCGGCGGCCCACGCATCGGCGTCGGCGGCCGTCAGGCCCAGGTCGATCTCGGCGACGTCGTCGCGGCGCTGGTCCTTCTGCTCCAGGCCCAGGCGCAGGCGCGCACCCGGCAGGGCGTCGGCCGGGACCTCCACGCGCAGCGTCGCGTAGCGGGCCACCCCGGGCTGGGCGGTGCCGGGAAGGAACGACGAGCGCGCGCCGGTGGCCACGGCGTACGTGCGGCCGTCCCCGCCGAGCAGCTCGGCGAAGCCCAGGGCGCGCGGCTCGCCGCGGGCCTCGATCGTCACCGGCACGACGAGCCACACGCCGGGCGTCGCGAGCAGCGTCCCGTCGTCGGGGTCCAGCACCGTGGAGCCGGTGGGCTCGCCGACGGTGACGTCCGCGTACCGCAGCGCCGCGGTCTCGCCCACCGCGACCGGCCGCAGGAACGACGCCGTGACCCGGTCGTCCACCGGGAAGGCGGTCGTCACGACGTGACCGACGGCGAGCGCGGCGAGCACCGCGGCGGCGGCACCGACCCGGCGCGCCGGCGGAGGGGCGACGGCGGGGCGGCGCCCCCGCCGGCCGGCCGGCGGCACGGCGACGGTGGTCTCGGGCGCCGGCGCGGGGTCGCTCATGCGTCCTCCTCGTCGGACACCGCGGCGCGGACCGGCAGCTCGCCGCGCAGCGTCGTCGCCGCGTCGAACCACGCGAAGGTCGGGTCGAGGCTGCTGCGGCGCCACGTGTGCTGCTGCAGCAGCACGGCCGCCGACGTCGGGGGCTCCGCGGCGCCGTCCTGCTCGAACAGGAACGCCGCCTCGTAGGTGAGGCCCGGCTGCACCGGGCTCAGGCTCGACCCGTCGTCGAGCAGCGCCACGGACGTCGCGGCGACCCCGTGCTCACCGGGCTCCGCCACGAGCCCGTCGACGTCGGCGAGCGTGAGGGCCTCGCGCAGGGTGGTGCCGAGCACGCCGGCGTCGGAGGTGTTGCGCACCGTCGCGACCACGCCGACCCACCGGTTGCCCTCGGCGGAGAGGTACTGGCCGGGCAGGTCGGTCGTCCACACGACGCGCTGCACGGCGATCTCGAACGGCGCGACCTCGACCGGCACCTCGACCTGGAGCGCCTCGGGGCCGTCCTCCGTCTGCTCGCGCAGCCCGCCGAACGCCGCGGTGACCGCCAGCAGGGCGACGGCGCCGCCCACCCCGACGCGGCGCAGCGGCTGGTCGAGCATGCGCCGGGCCACGCGGCTGCCGCTGGACCGGGCGCGGGCGCGCAGGTCGGGCGGGGCGGCGGGTCCGGACACGGGGCGAGTGTAGGGCGGGAGCGCCCCGCGCGGCGCGTGGACGGGCCGGTCACCGCGCCGCCCGGGCCCGCCCCGGGCGTCACGCCCGCAGGTGCGCCCACTCCTGCGGGTTCACCGCGAGCCACTCGCCGAACGACTGCGCCGACCGGCCCGAGAGCCGCCGCACGGTCGGGGCGGTCGCCGCGAGCTCGCCCGACGCGATGGCCGCGTAGGACGACACCCAGCCCTCGACCTCCCACGGCTCCGCGGCGTAGCGCGCGCGGGACGCGTACGCCTCCTCGAGCGTCTCGGGCACGTAGCGGATGGCGCGCCCCGTCGCGGCGGACAGGACCTGCGCCGCCTCGGCCAGCGAGTACGCCGTGGGTCCGGTGACGTCGTAGGCCTGACCGTCGTGCGCGTGCTCGCGCTCGTCGAGCAGCACCGCGGTCGCGACGTCCGCGACGTCGTCGTGCGCGACGGCCGCCACCTGCCCCGCCCCGGCGGGTCCGCGGATCACGCCGTCCTCGCCGACGAACCGCAGGATCGCGTCGTGGTAGAGGCAGTCCCGCAGGAACGTGAACCGCAGCCCCGAGGCGCGGACGTGCTCCTCGGTGGCCCAGTGGTCGCGGGCGAACGTGAACGTCGCGTCGGGCGCCGCGCCCATGAAGGACAGGTAGACGATCCGCCGGACGCCGGCGTCCACGGCCGCGTCGACGGCCGCCCGGTGCTCGGTGACGCGGTCCGCGGACTCCCGGCCGGAGACGAGGAACACGGTCCCGGCGCCGGCGAACGCCGCCCGCATCGACGCCACGTCCCGGTATCCCGGGCTCAGCGCCACCTCGGTCTCGGTACCCGGGAGGGCGGGCGCCCGGTCGGGGGTGCGGACGACGAGCCGCTGGTGCGCGCCCTCCGCGGCCAGCCGGGTCGCGAGCCGCCGGCCGATCCGCCCGGAGGCGCCGGTCACCACGATCAGGTCGTCGTCCATGCGGTCGCTCCTCGCGTCGTGCCGGGGTGCTCCGGCTGCCAGCGACGGTAGTCGCGGCGGGGTCCCGACGGCAGGTCGAGCGGACCGCCCCGTGACCGACGCCCGGCGTGCCGGCGGGTGCGGACCGGGTGCGGACCGGGCGCCGGCCGGTGCCGGCCGGGTGCCAGGATGGCGGGGTGAGCCTGTTCGCCGTGACCGACGCCGACGCGCACGGTCGCGTGGACCCGGCGGTGACGGTGCGCGCGGCCGGGCCCCCGGACGCCGGCGGCGTCACCGGCGTCGCCGCCACGCGCGGTCCGCTGCCCGACGGGTTCGCCGACCGCGTCGCGGCCTGGACGCGGGACCCGGCCCGGACGGTGCTGGTCGCCGAGCGGGACGGCGTCGTGATCGGGTGGGGGATGCTCGCGCGC
>DAMBCY010000359.1:0-4404 GCA_032056255.1 Cellulomonas sp.
CGACCCAGCAGATCCGCATACAACGCCCGCACCACCGCCTGCGCCGTCGCACGGGACATGGCCGGCACGGCGTTCGCCGCCGCGATCGCACGGATGTTCCCCAGCGCCGCGTAACCACCGTTGCCGGGGCATGCCGTGTAGGACACGTCCCGGTGCCCGAACACCCGCGGCAGCGTCACCGTCTGGTTCTTGTACCGGGAGTTCTCGCCGTTGCCCGTGTAGTAGGACATCGACCCCTGCGGATCGCGGCCGTAGATGCCGAGGCGCCAGCCGATCACCCGGCCGACCGCGTCCTGGGTGGCGGCGGACGGCACCGCGTCGTACGTGCCCAGCATCGCGATGCCGACGGAGCCGGTGTTGAACCCGCCCGCGTGCACGCCGATCACCGGTGAGGTCGCGCTGTTGACGCGGCCCTCGTAGATGTTCCCCCACTTGTCGACGATGAAGTTGTAGCCGATGTCGCACCAGCCCCGGCCGTCGATGTGGTACGCCTGGTCGTTCCTGATCTGCTGCATCGCCGCGGCGACGGAGCCGTACGAGTTGCTCCCCGCCGTGTGGTGGACGACGGCGCTGACGAGCGTGCTCGCCGTGTCGGGGGTGCAGACCGGCGCCCGCGCCCCCCACTGGGCCCGCGAGTACATGCTCGGCACCGAGGCCGTCTGCACCACCGTGGCCGCGTCCGTCGTCGCCAGCGCGGTCCGGAACACGGCCTCGCCGGAGGTGGCCGCCGTCTGCGCGTCGCCGGCCGCCCCGACCGCGACGAGCTCCGACCCGACGAGCGTGAGGTCGAGATCGCCCGGGCCGCCCTCGGCCGTCGCGGCGAACGACAGCTGGACCGCGTCGGCGTCGCCGATCCAGAAGGAGTCCGTGCCCCCGCGCGCCTGCCCGGCCGCGTCGGCGGTCCCCGCGTCGGGAGCCGAGTCACCGACCTCCATGGCCGTCCACGCGGACCAGTCGTCACCGACCAGCGTGCGGACCTGCGGCTCGAGGTCGGCGGCCTCCACGTCGTCGGGCCACGTCACGCCGATGGTCTGCACGTCCTCGGTCGTCACGGCGGCGGTCGCCACCCGGTCGTCCTCGGTCAGGGCGTCGGCCACGACCGTCTCCGCACCGGGATCGACCGTGGCGGCCTCGGCCGCCTCGTCGTCGGTGACCCGCACCGGTGCCGGGTCGTCGTCCGGCACGGCGACCTCGTCCGACGCGGTCGGCGCGTCGGTGGCGGCAGCGTCGGGAGCCGCGCTCCCGACGGGCTGCGGGTCGGCGGACGCGGTCGGTGCCGGCCACGTGGCACGGGGCTCCGGTGACCGGGCGGCCGGAGCGTCGCCGAACGTCACGCCCGTCGCGGCCTCCGCCTCCGCGGCGGAGGCCACCACCAGGGCGGCGGTCGAGACCGTCACCCCGGGGTCGCCGACAGGCAGCGCGGTGTCGTCGACCGGGGCCACGACCGGGTCGGCGGTCGTCGCCTCGACGGTCGCCGCCGTCGTGGCGGTGGTCGTCGCGGGGCCGGTCGCGGGCGCCGCGAGACCAGCCCCCGTGACGGCCACGGCGAGGGCGAGGAGCAAGCGCATGAGCATGACAGGTCCTGACATCGGCTGAGAACGTGCTCTGGCAGACTCAGACAGCATTGACAACGAGTCAAGGAACCGCGCGGCGAGTGCCCGAATTGTCCCGATCATTTCTCCGGCATTCCCGCGCGGATACGCGCCGCCGGGAGCCCCGGCCCGCGCCGTGACTCGGTAGGCTGGGCCGTCGCCCACCCACCACGGAGGTCCCCTCGTGCGCATGCTCGTCACCGGCGGAGCCGGATTCATCGGCTCCAACTTCGTGCACCAGGTGGTGCGCGAGCACCCCGAGGTCGAGGTCACCGTGCTCGACGCCCTGACGTACGCGGGCGACGAGAAGAGCCTCGCCCCCGTCTGGGACCGCATCACCTTCGCCAAGGGCAGCATCACCGACCACGACGTCGTCGACGACCTGGTGAAGAGCACGGACGTCGTCGTGCACTTCGCTGCCGAGTCGCACAACGACAACTCGCTGCACGACCCGTGGCCGTTCGTGCACACCAACGTCATCGGCACGTACACGCTGCTGGAGGCGGTGCGGCGGTCCGACGTGCGCTACCACCACATCTCCACCGACGAGGTCTACGGCGACCTCGAGCTGGACGACCCGGCGAAGTTCACGCCCGACACCCCGTACAACCCGTCGAGCCCCTACTCCTCGACCAAGGCGTCCTCGGACCTGCTGGTCCGCGCGTGGGCGCGGTCGTTCGGCGTGCGCGCCACGATCTCGAACTGCTCGAACAACTACGGGCCCTACCAGCACGTCGAGAAGTTCATCCCGCGCCAGATCACCAACGTGGTCGACGGCATCCGCCCGAAGCTCTACGGCACCGGGGAGAACGTCCGCGACTGGATCCACGTCGAGGACCACAACAGCGCGGTGTGGGACATCATCACGAAGGGCCGCACCGGCGAGACCTACCTCATCGGCG
Organism: Cellulomonas sp.; assembly: GCA_032056255.1. GTDB lineage: Bacteria > Actinomycetota > Actinomycetes > Actinomycetales > Cellulomonadaceae > Cellulomonas. The sequence goes on from DAMBCY010000359.1 coordinate 2,495, forward strand.
CCGACGGCGAGGAGAACAACAGATCCGTCGTCGAGCTCATCCTCGAGCTCATGGGGCAGCCGGCCGACGCGTACGACCTGGTCAGCGACCGCCCGGGCCACGACCTGCGGTACGCCATCGACTCCGCCAAGCTGCGCACCGAGCTCGGCTGGCAGCCGCGGTACACGACGTTCCGGGAGGGCCTCGGGGCCACCGTCGAGTGGTACGTGGCGAACGAGGCGTGGTGGCGGCCGCAGAAGGACGCGACCGAGGCGAGGTACGCGCAGCTGGGCCGCTGACCCGCCGTCCCCCCGAGGGCCACGACGGCCGCCCGCAGGCCCCGTCCCCGGGCCCGGGCGGCCCTCGGCGCTCCCCGCCCGCCCGTTGCCCCGACGCGCCGGGTGCCGGGTGATCTGCACGAATCCTCCACGGCGCACACCAAGGGGGTGCGCCGAGCGGTCCGCCCGCGCTCTTATGCTCGTCCCCGTGACCTCCCGCCACGCTGCTCCCGCACGCCCGCGCGCCGTCCGGCACGGCCGCCCCCGGCGCAACCACGCGGTGCTGCGCGGCGTGGCGCTCGGCGTCGTCGCCGTGCTCTGCTTCGGCGCCTCCGGTGCCGCCGCGCTCTACGTGCGGCTGAACAAGAACATCAACTCGATCGACGCGTCGAACCTGATCCAGGCGCTGCCCCAGCCGGCGGCCACGGGCCCCGTCGACCCGGACGACCCGGCCAGCGGCCGCGACGTCAACATCCTGCTGATGGGCTCCGACGAGCGCGACGGCGAGAACGAGGCCATCGGCGGCTACGTCGGCGGCATGCGGTCCGACACCTCGATCGTGGTGCACATCTCCGCGGACCGGTCCCGCGTCGAGCTGATCTCGATCCCCCGGGACTCGCTGGTCGACATCCCGTCCTGCACCATGACCGACGGATCGACCACGTGGGCGCAGACGGACGCGATGTTCAACTCCGCGTTCTCGATCGGCGCGGACAACGGCGGCGACATCGCGTCCGCCGCCGCCTGCACCGTCAACACCGTGCAGCAGAACACCGCGGTGCGGATCGACCACTTCGTCGTCGTCGACTTCGCCGGCTTCACCAAGATGGTCGACTCCATCGGCGGCGTGCCGATCTGCATCCCGAACGACATGACCTCGCCGAAGGCCGGGCTCTACCTGACCGCGGGCCAGCAGACGCTCGACGGCACGCAGGCGCTCGCGTTCGCCCGGGCCCGCACCGGCGTCGGCGTCGGCGACGGCTCGGACACCAACCGGCTGGGCCGCCAGCAGCGGCTGCTCGCCGCTGTCGTCACCGAGCTCCTGGCGAAGAACCTGCTCACCGACATCACGCAGCTGATCCGGTTCCTCGACTCGGCCACCGAGTCGCTGTCCATCGACAGCGGGTTCAGCTCGATCTCCGACATGGCCGGGCTCGCCTACAGCCTCCGGGGCGCCTCGGCTGCGAACATCTCCTTCATGACGATCCCGTTCGCGGCAGCGCCGAGCGACCCGAACCGGGTGGTGTGGACCTCCGAGGCCGACACCATCTGGGCGAACGTCGCCGCGGACCAGCCGATGCTGACCGGCACCAGCCAGGACACGAGCGCGCCGGACACGAGCACGGACGCCGGGACCGACGCGGGCACGGACGCCGGGACCGACGCCGGGACCGACGCGGAGACGGACGCCGCCACGCCCGACGCGCCCGCGACGGAGACCCCCGCCCCCGCGCAGACGCGCGAGGCCGGCAAGGAGGCGTTCTCCGCGAACGACATCACCGCGAGCTGCGGCTGATGGTGCCGCGCCCCGAGGACCGCCCGCCCCGCGACCCCGCCCGCGGCACCCCGCCGAGCTTCTCGCCGTCGCCCGGCGCGCGACGGCCCTCGGCCGACGGCGCCCGGCCCGTCGGTCCCGCGGACGACGCCCCGCCC
>DAMBCY010000360.1:0-2740 GCA_032056255.1 Cellulomonas sp.
GAACCGGGAGTACACCGACGGGTTCAGGTAGCAGTCGAGCACCAGGAACCGCCGGACGAAGTCCCCGTCGGCGTCGGACCCGGTCGCCAGCTCGGACAGCCAGTGCCCGGGGTCGGTCGCGAACGCCTCGGCGGCGTCGGGGTCCAGCCGGCGCAGCCCGATGTACACGTTGTCGAAGTCGACGAACATCGCGGTGCGCAGGCGGCGCGGCGACTCGGTCCGGTCGGGGAAGAGGTCGGTGCTCACGCCCCCATCCTGCCCGCCCGGACGGGCAGGTGCGGCGGAGGTGCCCGGGCGCGCCTCGTAGACTGACCCGGTGCCGAGCGGGACGCAGGTGGTGAGCAGTGGACGTCCGTGACCTCCTCGCCCTGCCGGACCTCGGCCTGAGCGTCGTCGCCGCCGAGCCCGACGCGCTGGACCGTCCGGTCACCGCGGCGTACATCACCGACCTGCCGGACCCCTCCCGGTTCCTGTCGACCGGCGACGTCGTGCTCACCTCGGGGCTGTGGCTCGACCGGCCGGGCGGCGCGGAGACCTTCCTCGGCGCGCTGGCGCAGCAGGACGTGGCGGCGCTGATCCTCGGGCTGATCGAGATCGGCGTGATCCCGGACGAGGTGATCGCCACCTGCCGGGCCCGCGGGCTCACGCTGCTGACCGTCTCGCCCGGCGTGTCGTTCCGGTGGATCGCGGACGAGGTCGCGTCGCGCCAGCCCGGGTCGCCGACCGGGCTCGCGAGCCGCACCCTGCGGTTCAGCCGGCGGATCGCCGACACCGTCGCGCGCGGCGGCGGCGTCGCGGAGCTGCTGTCGCAGTTCTCGGCGGAGTTCGCCGTGGGGTGCTGGGTCATCGACGAGACCGGCGCGCTGCTGGCCTCCGCGGGCGCGGCGCCGGACCGCGCGCAGGTCGCGGAGCAGTGGAACGCCGTCATCGCCCGGGAGCACGAGCGGCGGGTGATCGTGCCGGGCGGGCAGGACGGGCACGGCCCCGCCACCGTCGTCCGGACGGGGGCGCGGGACCGGTCGGGCTTCCTCGGCTGCTGGGGCGACCACCGCTCGTTCTCCGACGAGGTGACCCTCGCCCTGGACGCGCTGGTCGGGGCGCTGCGGGTGGAGATGGAGCTGGCCGCGCGCTGGCGCGAGACCCGGGACGCCCAGGTCGCGGCCCTCATCACGTCGATCCGCGACCAGGAGGCGTCGCCGGGGGCCATCTCCGCGCGGATGCGCCTGGAGGGCCTCGGGCCGCAGGACGAGACGACGATCGTCGCCGCGCAGGTCGACGACCCGCGGTTCCCGCAGGCGGCCGTGCTGGAGATGCTCCAGCGCACGCTGTCGGCGCGCGGGCACCGGGTGATGGGCTGCCGGTCGGACGACCTGGTGATCCTGCTGGTCAACGGCCCCGGCGACGACGAGCAGCCGCTCGCCGAGCGGCTCACGGAGGACTACCACCTGCTGCTCGCCGGCCGGCAGCTGCGCGTCGGCACGAGCGACCCGGTCAGCGGGGTCAGCCGGCTGAACTCGGCGATCGCCACCGCGGTGGAGCGGGTGCGGAACGCCTCCGGGTCCGGACCGGTCGTGGTGTCGACCGCGCTGCACGTGCAGACCCACCGCGCGCTGCTGCGGATGCTGGGGGAGCGCACCCGGTCGGGGTACGCCCGCGAGGTCCTCGCGCCGCTGCTGTCGTACGACGAGCGGCACAACGCCGACCTGGTCGGCACGCTCCGGGCGTTCCTCGACGGCGGCGGCGCGTGGCAGGAGACCGCCCGGCAGCTGCACCTGCACACGAACACGCTGCGCTACCGGATCGCGCGCATCGAGGACCTGACCCACCGCGACATGAGCACGATGGCCGACCGCGTCGACCTGTTCCTGGCGATGACCTGCCTCGACGAGCTCGAGTAGCGCCCACCCGTACCCCCTGCACCGCGATCTCGGCGAAGAGGAGGGGGAGGGCGAGAGGGGAGGGGATCAGGCCGCGAGATCGATCCTCGCAGTCAGGCGAAGCGCATCGTGGGGATGCCCCAGGCGCGGGGGTCGGGTACGCGCAGCATGGCGGGCGCGACGACCTCCTCGACGAGCACCTCGACGGTGTAGTGCGCCTCGGCCCCGAGCAGGTGCCCGGCGAACCCGGCGGCCGCCGCGTTCTTCACCCCGACCGCCAGGTGCACGTGCGGGGTGGCGACGCCGGCCTCGGCGTCCCACAGGATCGTGCCACTGCCTATGCCCTCGGAGTAGGTCACGGTGACCTCCTGCGGCAGGGGCGGCTCCTGGTCGGCGACGGGGGTGTCGGCGGCGATGAACCGCACGGACCGGAACGCCCCGGAGAACACCGGCACGAACCCCTGACGGATGCCGTGCCGCCGGCACGCCTCGGCGAGGGACGCCAGCACCTCGTCGCCGGGCTCCAGCACGACCGCGACCCGTCGGCCGGTGGTGACCTCGCTGCTCTGCACCGGTCGCCTCAGACGGTCGCGGCGTCGCGGGCGAGCGCCGGCACGGCGGCACCGACGGCGAGCGCGTGCGCGCGGATCTCGGCGAGCAGCGCGGCCTTGCCCGCGTCCGGCAGGAACGACGACACGACCGCGTGGGCGGCGAGCACGCCGACCTGGTCCTCCGTCACGGTCCCGGCGGCGACGAGGGCGCGCACGGTGTCGTCCAGGTACCCGCCGAAGTAGGCGGGGTCGTCGGAGTGCACCGAGGCCCGCAGCCCCTCGTCGAGCATCACCGCGATCGGGTGGTCGGCG
>DAMBCY010000360.1:2750-4394 GCA_032056255.1 Cellulomonas sp.
AGACGGTCAGCGGGGTGCCGGTCTCGCGCAGGTGCGCCACCAGCTCGACGTCCTCCAGGGCGCGGTTGCCGTGGTCGACCCGCTCGACGCCCAGCACGTCGAGGGCCTCCCAGACGTAGTCGGGCCCGCCCTCCTCGCCGGCGTGCGCCACGCGGTGCAGGCCCTCGGCGGCGGCGCGCTCGTAGACCTCCCGGAACAGCGAGGGCGGGAACCCGACCTCGTTGGAGTCCAGCCCGACGCCGAGCAGGTGCTCGCGGTGCGGGAGCACGGCCTCGAGCGTCGCCATCGCGGCGTCCGGGCCCAGGTGCCGCAGGAAGCAGACGATCAACCCGCCCGACATGCCGTGCCGCTCCCGCGCGCCGGCGAGCGCGTCCGCGAGCCCGAGCAGCACGTCCGCGACCGGCACGCCCCGCCCGGTGTGCGACTGCGGGTCGACGAAGACCTCCGCGTGCCGCACCCCGGCCGCCGCGGCGCGGTCGAGGTAGCGGGCGCCGAGGTCGTGGAAGTCCTGCCGGGCGCGCAGCACGTCGAGGTTGGCGTAGTAGACGTCCAGGAACTCCTGGAGGTCACGGAACGGGGCGCCGCGGCCCGCCCCCGGCGGCACGGGCACGCCGTGGCGGTCGGCGAGCGTCCGGATGAGGTCGGCGTCGAGCGTGCCCTCGATGTGCACGTGCAGCTCAGCCGTCGGCCACATAGGGTCACGCTCCCGGTCGTCGAAGGGTGCGCGAGGTCCACCCCACGCTCGTCCGGAAGCCAACCACAGGGCCGTGGCCTGCTTCTTCGTACGATCGACCAACGACGCCGGCGGGGTCCGGCGGGCCGGCCTGGACGATCCACCGGTCCGACCCCGCGCGGGCGGCTCCGCGTGACCTGCGCGTGACGCGCTCGGTCGGTCGTACAACGGACCGCACGGCCCGGGGCGGGGGAGTTCGGAGGATCCCACATGGCGAGGGCCGCGCCCGGCCCTGTCTGATGGAGCACGTCGCCGGACGACCGGGCGACACCCTCCCCCTGGCACCGCGGCCGCCCGAGCCCGGGTGCCGCACGACGCGATCGAGGTTGACGTGACCACCAGCACGACCCCGCGCCCCCGGCGCCGGCTCGCCGGCCTGGCCGCCGCCGTGGCGGCCGCCGGACTGCTGCTCTCCGCCTGCTCCGGCTCGGGCGACGACACGGCGGCCGGCGACGGCACCGCGGGTGCCGCGGCGGACGAGTCGTTCGACGCGGTCAGCGTCCAGCTCTCCTGGCTGAAGAACCAGCAGTTCGCGGGCGAGTACCTCGCCGTCGAGGACGGCCTCTACACCGACGCGGGCTTCCCCGAGGTCACGCTGACCGCGGGCGGGTCGTCGGCCACCAGCGCGGAGGCGGCCGTCGCCACGGGCCAGGCGTTCGTCGGGCTGTCCTCGCCGCTCATCACCGCCCCGGCGATCCAGGGCGGTGCGGCGCTGAAGATCGTCGGCGCGACGTACCAGCGCAACCCGTTCGCGCTGGTGTCGGCCGCGTCGGCCCCGATCGCGGGCCCCGAGGACCTGGCCGGCACGACCATCGCCGTCTCGGACTCCAACACGCTGGTGTGGAACGCGTTCCTCGCGGCGAACGACATCGACAGGGCGTAGCTGACCACAGTGCCGCTGTCCGACACCT
>DAMBCY010000361.1:0-4393 GCA_032056255.1 Cellulomonas sp.
CAGGACCGCGCCGAGTGCGGCGATCGTCATGAACAGCCCGACGCCGAGCCGCCGGTGCGCCAGCCGGCGCAGCGCGCCGGGCACGAACGTCCAGGCGCCGGCCGCGAGCCCGAGCGCGAGGACGGCCGTCGGGACGACCTCGCCGGTCCCCGCCCGGTCGAGCGCGTACCCCGCGACCAGGGCGACTCCGGAGACGGACGGCAGGCGGAGCGCCGGGTCGCGCCACCAGCGGGTGAGCTCCTCGTGCTCCTCGCCGGCCGGGGCGTCACGGTCGCAGCAGGCGTCCGGCTCCGCCGCGGTGGGCGGCGGCGACCCGGCCGGCCGCACGCCGACCGTGGTCGTCCGGCGGGGCGCGTCGTCCTCGGGGCCGCAGCACTCCGGGCTCACGCGAGGAGCCCGACGACGACGGTGGACCCGGGGGCGGCGGTGGACCCGGTCGGGTCGGCGTCGGCCGGTTCGCAGGCGGAGCAGCACCCGGGGACCGCGCAGGTCCCGCTGGTGCACGGCTCGCCCTCGTCGACCGCGAGCACCACGTCGACCAGGGAGCCGAGGGCGTGCGTCAGGTGCGGGTCGGCGATCGCGTACCGCGTGCGGCGCCCCTCGAGCTCGGCGACGACGAGTCCGCAGCCGCGCAGGCACGCGAGGTGGTTGGAGACGTTCGACCGGGACATCTCCAGCGTCGTGGCGAGCTCCGCGGGGTACGTGACGCCGTCGGCGAGCGCGGCGAGGATCCGGGCGCGGCTCGGGTCGGCCAGCGCGCGCCCGAGGCGGGTCAGGACGGCCAGCCGGGACACATTCGTCAGCATGGAGTGAACTATACAGCCAGTGCTGAACAGTCCGGCTGCGGTGCGGGTGGTGGCGTCGCCGCCGGGACCGCGCGCAGCGCACGCGCGGGTCTCCGTCCGGCTCGCGCGGCTGGAGGACGCGATCACCTCCCGGACCCCGCGCGCGGGGGTGCCCGGTGTGGTCGCCGCCGTCTCCGGCGCTCTCGCCTCGCGGGACGCCACGATCAGGTACAGCCTGGAGCGGCCGGACTGCGGGGGGCCTCCGGTCCCGGCCGCGCGCAGGGGCGTGGCCGGGACCGGAGGCACCGGCACCACACCCGCGGGGAACCCCGAACGACCCCGAACGCCCCGCACCACCCCGGGCCGGCCGTGCGGCGGCCAGCCTGGTCCCCGGGGGCCGTGCCGGGCGCGCACGACCGGTCCCGGAGCGGACGCGCGGGGACGGGACGGGTCGAGATGGGGAACGCAGGACGGGTCCTGCTGGCGCTGGCGCTGGTCGGGATCGCCGCCGCCGTGCTGCGGTGGGTCGCGCACCGTCGCACCGCCGGGCGCCCGCCGGCGCACCCGCGCGGCGCCGGAGCCGGCCGGCGCACCACGGACGAGCCCTGGACGGTCCTCGACTACACCGCGCCCGGCACCCCCGCGGGGGTGCAGCGGGCCGTCGTCGCGCACCTGGGCCTGCCCACCCGCGCACCGAGCGCGTTCGACCCCGTGACCTTCCTGCAGGCCGACAACCCGGGCGGCGTGGTCGTCGTGCACGGGACCGCGGGACGGGCCCTGTTCACGGGCGGCGCGACGTTCGGCCCCACGGCGGACAGCGGGACGTCCGGCTCCTGGGCGGTCCGCCGCTGGGCGACCCGGGACGGGGCGGACTGCCCGGAGGACGTCGTGGTGGCGATGGTGGCGGTGCGGACCGCGATCGCGGACGCGCTGCGCACCGTCGGCGGCACGGTCCACGTGCGCGTGCTGGACACCGCGGAGCGCCGCGGCCGCTGACGGCCGGGCCGGTCCGGTCTCAGCAGGTCGCCGGCCGCGCGACCTCTCCGGCGACCCGCGCCCACTCACCGTCCGTCATCGCCGTGCCGCGCGCGGCGACCGCGCAGGCGCGGTCGAGCGCCCCGTCGACGGTGACCTCCCAGAGCCGGACCGTCCGGTCGGCCGCAGCGGCGGACAGCCGCGTGCCGTCCGGGGAGAACTCCACGCCGTAGACGGTCCCGGCGGCGCCGGAGAGGGTGGCGAAGCGGGTCGGGGCCGCGGGGTCGCTCACGTCCCACACCCGCACGGAGCCGTCGGTCATGCCGACCGCGACGCGGCTCGACCCGGGGGAGAAGGCGGTGTTGGTGCCGTAGCCCTCTCCCCAGCGCAGCGGGTCGCCGAGCGGGGCGGGGGCGCGCGGGTCGGTGACGTCCCACAGCCACAGCGTGCCGTCGTTGCCGGTCGCGGCGACCGTCCGGCCGTCGGGGCTGTACGCCGCCGAGTACACGTAGCCCTCCGGCCCGCTGAGCGGCTCGCCGACCTGCTCCGGGGCGGCGAGGTCGCGGACGTCCACCAGCAGGACGGAGCCGGAGAGCACGGACGCGACGAGCGTCGTGGCGTCCGGGGAGAACGCGACGACGTAGACCTGGCCGCCGAGGTCGGCGAGCCGACCGGTGGGCTCGTCGGGCAGCCCGTCCGGGACGCCGTCCGACAGGTCCCACAGGGTGAGCGAGCCGTCGTCGGAGGACACCGCCATCCGGGTCCCGGTGGCGTCGAACGCCACGGTGTCCACCCAGTCGGTGTGTGCCCGGACCGAGCCGACGAGGCGGGGAGCGGCCGGGTCGGAGATGTCCCAGGCGTGGACCGCCCCGGCGGTGTCGCCGGCGACCGCCAGGTGCAGGGCGTCCGAGACACCGACCGCGCCGTCGAGCCGGGCGTCCCCGGGCGCGGGGGCGCTGCCGAGCTCGCGGGCGCGGCCGGGGTCGGAGGCGTCCCAGACGTGCAGGCCGTCGGTCGTCGAGGTCACGACGACCGCGCCGTCAGTGCCGAACGCCCCCTGGCCGGGGATCGAGGCGAACCCCGCGAGCACCGGGCCCGGGTAGTCCCACTCGCGCAGGATCCCGTCGGCGCCGGACGCGTACAGCCGTGCGCCGTCGGGCGACCACGCGGTGGTGTGCAGCGTCGTCGGGGTCGCGGCGCTGCCGGCGGCGGCCCCCGTCGCCGGGTCCCAGACCCACACGTCGCGGTCGGAGGAGGCCGCGGCGAGGCGGGTGCCGTCGGGGCTGAACCGCAGGTCGTTCACCCAGGACGTCGGACCGGTCAGCTCCGTCCCGGGCACGGGCCGCGCCGGGTCGGCGACGTCGACGAGCCGCACGACGCCGGTCGTGCCGCCCGCCGCGACCGTGCTGCCGTCGGGCGACCAGGCGACGGCGCCGATCCGCGTGCCGCCGAGGTCGACGGGCGCGCCCAGCGCGGCAGGGGAGCCCGGGTCGGCGACGTCCCAGAGCGTGAGCACGCCGGCGGACCCCGCGGCCGCGAGGACCGTGCCGTCCGGGTCGAGCGCGACGCCCTGCACCGTCCCGTCGGCGTCCACCCGGACCGTCCCCCGCGAGGCCAGGCGCCCGGCCTCGCGGGTCCAGAGCCGGACGGTGCCGTCGGACGCACCGGTGGCGAGCAGCGCGCCGTCGGCGCTCACGGCCAGGTCGTAGACGGTGCCGCCCGCGGGTGCGCCGTCGACGGGCAGCGGCGCGGGTGCGGCGGGGTCGGCGACGGACCACGCGTGCAGCACGCCGGCGTCCCCGCCCGCGAGCAGGGTGGTGCCGTCGGGGGTGAACGCGACGGCGAACAGCTCGGCGTCGTCGACGACCACGCGCCCGACCTCGTGGGGGTCGTCGCCGACGGACCAGAGCGCCACGACGGAGTCGCCCGTCACGGCCGCCACCAGCGCGCCGTCCGGGCTGACGGCGAGGCCGTTCACGAGGGCGCCGACCCCACCGAGCCGGACGGGGACCGCGATGCCGGTGCCGGACAGGAGGGCGGATCGTGCCTCGACGGTGTCCGCGGTGCCGAGGGCCGCCGCCGCGACCTGCGCGGCGAGGCCCGGGTCGGTGCCGGTGAGCGTCTGCGCGGTGACCGCGAGCTGCCGGGACACGGCGAGGTCGCGGTCCCGCGACGCGGACCGGCTCTGCGCGACGGCCGCCACGGCGAGGGACCCGGTGCTGAGCGCGAGCACGGTGAGCCCCGCGGCCAGGGCACGCAGCCGGCGGGCGGACCGGCGCCGTGCGGCGGTCCGCCGCGCCTGGGCGGCCCGGCTCGCGTCGAGGAAGGCGTGCTCGCGGGCGGTCATCGACCGGCCGTCGGCCTGCCACGCCAGCGTGGCCTCGAGCTGCGCGCCGCGGTACAGCAGGTCGTCGTCCCCGCCGGACTCGTGCCAGTGCCGGGTGGCGCCGGCGAGCCGTCCGTGCACCCGCAGCGCCTCCCGGTCGTCCTCGATCCAGCCGGCGAGCCGCGGCCAGGCCGTCAGCAGCGCCTCGTGGGCGAGCCGGACCTCGCCGTGGTCGGCCGTGAGCAGCCGCGCGTCGACCAGGGCGGCGACGACCTCCGCCTCCTGCCGCCCGGCGAGGTCGTCGAGG
>DAMBCY010000362.1:0-4382 GCA_032056255.1 Cellulomonas sp.
GCCACCGCCCTGAACCGGGAGAACTCGCTGAAGTACGACACCGAGAACAGCCAGATCGCGGTGCGGTCCGACGTCGCGCAGGACCCGGAGTACCTGGGCTTCAACCCGTCCTTCGAGTTCTTCTCCTCCCTGGTCGAGTACACGCACTTCCGGCCCGCGACGCCGGACTACTCGCAGATCTCCTCGAACATCCAGGTCGCCGCGGAGGCGGTGGCGACCGGGCAGTCCTCGGCCGAGGAGGCCGCGGCCGCGTACGACGACGGGCTCGTCTCGATCGTCGGCCAGGACGCGACCCAGGCCGGCTGATGACGTCGCTCGCCCTGGGCGACCGGACCGGCGGCGGGGTCCGGCGACCCCGCCGCCGGCCGGGCCGGACCGCGCTGCGGCTCGCGCCGCTCGTCCCGGCGGTCGTCCTCATGCTGGTGTTCCTGGCCGGGCCCGTGCTGTGGTCGTTCTACGGCTCGCTCACCAACCAGGCCATGACCGGCTACCGGGCGGCGAACCCGGAGTTCGTCGGTCTGGACAACTACGCGGCCCTGCTGTCCGACGACGGGTTCTGGAAGGCCGTCGTCCTGACGGTCGTGTTCGTCGGGGCGTCCGCGGTGATCGGCCAGAACGTGCTCGGCATGGCGCTCGCGCTGCTGCTGCGGGCCGCCGCGGGCCCGCTGCGGGCGACGGTGTCCGCGATCGTCGTCGTGGCGTGGGTGCTGCCGGAGATCGTCGCGGCGTTCGCGCTGTACGCGTTCTTCTCCACGGACGGCACGCTGAACGACGTGCTCGGCTGGTTCGGGCTGGACGGCCCGACGTGGCTCATCTCGTTCCCGATGCTCGCCGTGGTGCTCGCGAACATCTGGCGCGGCACCGCGTTCTCGATGATGGTCTACGGCGCGGCGCTCGCGGAGGTCCCGCCGGACGTGCAGGAGGCGGCCGCCATCGACGGCGCCACCGGCCCCCAGCGGTTCTTCCGGATCACGGTCCCGATGATCCGGCGGTCCATCTCGACCAACCTCATGCTCACCACGCTCCAGACGCTCGCCGTGTTCACCCTGATCTGGGTGATGACCGGCGGCGGGCCCGGCACCGACTCCTCGACGCTGCCGGTGCTGGCCTACCAGGAGGCGTTCAAGTTCGCCCAGGTCGGCTACGGCACGGCCATCGCGACCGTGACCCTGCTGGTGGGCGCCGTGTTCTCGATCGTGTACATCCGCGTGCTCAAGCCGGAGGTGGACTGATGGCCGCCCTCACCGCCCCCGTGGCGGCCGCGACCTCCCGGCCGCGCCGCGACCGCCGGGTGCCGTCGGTCGCCGCCCCGCGCCGGCGCGCCGGCCGGGTGCTGGTCGCCGCCGCGCTCGTCGTCGTCGGGGTCGCCTTCCTGGTCCCGCTGGCCTGGATCGTCCTTGCCTCGCTCGACCCGGCCGCGACCGTCTCGGTCCGGCTGCCGTCCTCGGTGACCCTCGACAACTTCACCGGGATCATGACGTGGGAGCAGACGTTCCGGCCGCTGTGGAACTCCACGGTGATCTCGGGCGGGACGGCGGTCCTCACCGTGCTGGCGTCGGTGCTCGCGGCCTACCCGCTGTCCCGCTACCAGATGCGGTTCCGCAAGCCGTTCCTCTACACGATCCTGTTCGGCACCTGCCTGCCGATCACCGCGATGATGGTCCCGGTCTACGCGCTGTTCGTGTACCTCGGGCTGCTCGACTCGGTGCCCGGCACGGTGTTCTTCCTGGCCGCCACGTCGCTGCCGATGGCGATCTGGATGACCAAGAACTTCATGGACTCGGTCCCCGTCTCCCTGGAGGAGGCCGCGTGGGTGGACGGCGCCGGGTCGATGACCGCGCTGCGCCGGATCGTGGTGCCCCTGATGCGCCCCGGGATCGCCGTGGTGTTCATCTTCGTGTTCACCGGCGCGTGGGGGAACTTCTTCGTCCCGTTCGTCCTGCTGTTCTCACCGGTGAACCAGCCGGCCGCCGTGGCGATCTACTCGTTCTTCGGCACCTACGGGACGATCGCGTACGGCAGGCTCGCCGCCTTCTCCCTGCTCTACTCCGTCCCCGTGCTCGTGCTGTACCTGGTGGTGCAGCGGTTCTCCGGTGGCTCGTTCGCCATGTCCGGTGCCGTCAAGGGCTGATGCCCTCGTCCCCCCGTCTCCCTCTCGGAAGGTGACCCATGCCCGTCGACGTCCCCGCCGCCCGCGTGATCCAGCGCGTCCAGCGGTTCCAGCACGAGCGCCTCGCCCCCGCCCTGGTCGCCGCCCGCGCGCCGCTGCAGGTCACCGCGTGGACGGCGCCCGGGGAGCCGGTGCCGTTCGCCGAGGCCGTGGCGCAGGACTACGTCGCGGCACCGCCCGGCACGCCGTGGGGCGCGCCGTGGAGCACCACCTGGTTCCGGATGACGGGCGAGGTGCCGGCGGGGTGGCCGGCGTCGGACGCCGTGCGCGACGGCCGGCACGCCGTCGAGCTCGCGATCGACCTGGGCTTCACGACCACGCAGCCGGGGTTCCAGGCGGAGGGGCTCGTGCTGACGCCCGACGGGGTGGCGGTGAAGGGGCTGTCGCCGCTGAACCAGGCCGTGCCGTGGTCGGCGCCGGACGTGGACGTGTACGTGGAGGCCGCGGGCAACCCCGACGTGGGCAGCAGCACCTGGTACGGCCCGACGCCGCTCGGCGACCCGCTCACCGCCGGCTCCGAGCCGCTCTACGCCCTGCGGTCCGCCGAGGTCGTGCTCCGGGACGTCGAGGTGTGGGAGCTCTGGCAGGACCTGCTGGTGGTGCTCGGGCTGGTCGAGGTGGTCGATCCCGGCTCCACCCGGTACGCCCGGGCGCTGCGGGCGCTCGACCTGGTCGTGGACGCGGTCGACCCGCGGGACGTGGCCGGGACCGCGGCGGCCGCCCGGGCGGTGCTGCGGCCGGTGCTCGACGTGCCGGCCGTCCCCGGCGGGCACCGGGTCCTGGCGACCGGGCACGCGCACATCGACTCGGCGTGGCTGTGGCCGGCGCGCGAGACCGTCCGCAAGTGCTCCCGGACCTTCGCCAGCGTGGTCGCGCTGATGGACGAGCGGCCGGACTTCGTGTTCGCGTGCTCCTCCGCGCAGCAGTACGCGTGGGTGGCCGAGCGGCACCCGGAGCTGTTCGCCCGGATCCGCGCCAAGGTGGACGCCGGGCAGTTCGTGCCGGTGGGCGGCATGTGGGTCGAGTCCGACACGAACATGCCCGGTGGCGAGGCGCTGGCGCGGCAGATGGTCGAGGGCAAGCGGTACTTCCTCGAGGAGCTCGGCGTCGAGACCCAGGACGTCTGGCTGCCCGACTCCTTCGGGTACACCGGCGCGCTGCCGCAGATCGTCCGGGCGGCGGGGTCGCGGTGGTTCCTGTCCCAGAAGCTGTCCTGGAACGACACGAACCGGATGCCGCACCACACCTTCCACTGGGAGGGGATCGACGGGTCCCGGGTGCTCGCGCACTTCCCGCCGGTCGACACCTACAACTCCGACCTGTCCCCGCGCGAGCTCGCGCACGCCGAGCGGAACTTCGCCGACAAGGACGTCGCGACCACCTCGCTCGCGCCGTTCGGCTGGGGCGACGGCGGCGGCGGCCCCACCCGGGAGATGCTCGCGGCCGCCGACCGGTCGCGGTCGCTCGGCGGGCTGCCGGAGGTGGAGCTCGGGTCGCCGAACACGTTCTTCGAGCGCGCCGAGGCCGAGCTGGCGGAGGCCGCGACGGCGGGCGCGTCCACCCCTGCCGTCTGGTCGGGGGAGATGTACCTCGAGTACCACCGCGGCACCTACACCTCGCAGGCGCGGACCAAGCGCGGCAACCGGCGCAGCGAGCACCTGCTGCGCGAGGCCGAGCTCTGGGCGGCGACCGCGTCCGTGCGGACCGGGGCCGCCTACCCGGCCGAGGAGCTGCGCGCGCTCTGGCGCGTCGTCCTGCTGCACCAGTTCCACGACATCCTCCCCGGGTCGTCGATCGGCTGGGTGTACCGGCAGGCCGAGAAGGCGTACGCCGACGTCGAGCGGCGGGCCGAGACCGTGATCGGCGCGGCGCTTGCGGCCCTGGTCGGCGACGGCGACGGGACGGTGCGGCTGAACGCGGCGCCGCACGACCGCGACGGGGTCCCGGCGCTGGGCGGCGCGGTGGCGCCGGTCGCGGGTCCCGACGCGGGTGGCGACGCAGGTGGCGTCGTCGAGGTGCTGCGGGCCGAGGACGGCACGTTGCGGGTCCGCACCGACGCGCTCGACGTCCGGCTCACCGCCGGCGGCCAGCTCGCGTCGGTCCGGGACCTCGCCGCCGGCCGCGAGGTCGTCGCTCCGGGCGCCCTGGCGAACCTGCTCCAGGTGCACCGCGACGTGCCCCGGCAGTGGGACGCGTGGGACATCGACGCCGA
>DAMBCY010000363.1:0-4381 GCA_032056255.1 Cellulomonas sp.
TCCCCCCCCCCACCGCCCCGCCTCTGGCGAGGGAGGCCTCCGCGTGGCGAGGGAGGGTCGGCCGGGACCCTCCCTCGCCACGCCGGGCGCCCCGCCGGTGCGCGGGTGGCACCCAGGGGGACGCGCACGGGGCGCCCTCCGTGCTGGAGGACGCCCCGGGGCGTGGTGCGGGTGGGGTCCCGCGGGCGCGGGGTCAGGCCAGGGCGCGCCAGGCCTCGCGGCGGGCGGCCTGCGCGTCCGGGTCGGGCACCGGGAGGCTCGCCAGGAGGCGGCGGGTGTAGGCCTCCCGCGGGGCGCCGAGCACCTGCTCGCCGGTGCCCTCCTCGATCAGCCGGCCCCGGTGCAGCACCGCGATCCGGTCGGCGAGCAGGTCGACGACGGCCAGGTCGTGGCTGATGAACAGGCAGGCGAACCCGAGGGACTCCTGGAGCTGCGCGAACAGCTCCAGGACGCGGGCCTGGACGGACACGTCCAGCGCGGAGGTCGGCTCGTCGGCGATCAGCAGCTCGGGGTCGAGCGCGAGCGCCCGGGCGAGCGAGGCGCGCTGGCGCTGCCCGCCGGACAGCTCGTGCGGGTACCGGTCGCCGTACTCGCGGGGCAGCTGCACGGACTCCAGCAGCTCGTCGACCTTGCCCCGCGCCGCCTGCGCGTCGGACGCCCGGCCGTGCACGACCAGCGGCTCGGCCACGCACTCGGCGATGGTGAGCAGCGGGTTGAACGACGTCGCGGGGTCCTGGAACACGAAGCCGATACGCGGGCGGACGGGACGGAGCTGGCGCTCGCGGACCCCGTTCATCTCGAGCCCGTGCACCGTGAGGGAGCCGCCGGTGACCTTCGTCAGGCCGGCGATCGCCCGCCCGATGGTGGTCTTGCCGGACCCGGACTCGCCGACCAGGCCGAGCACCTCGCCCGGCCGGATGGCGAACGAGACCCGGTCGACCGCGCGGAACCCGGGCTGCCGGAGCCGGCCGGGGTAGACGATCTCGAGGTCCTTCGCCTCGACGACCGGCGTCTGCTCCGCCCAGCCCGCCGGCCGGGCGGCCGCCCGGGTGCGCGCGTGGGCGGTGCCCTCCCCGAGCCGCGGCACGGCGTCGAGCAGCGCGCGGGTGTACGCGTGCTGCGGCGCGGCGAACAGCTGCCGCACGGGTGCCTGCTCCACGACGACGCCCTGGTACATCACCGCGACCTCGTCGGCCAGGTCGGCGACGACGCCCATGTTGTGCGTGATGAGCACGACGGCGG
Source organism: Cellulomonas sp. (assembly GCA_032056255.1). Classification (GTDB taxonomy): domain Bacteria; phylum Actinomycetota; class Actinomycetes; order Actinomycetales; family Cellulomonadaceae; genus Cellulomonas. The sequence continues at coordinate 1,243 of DAMBCY010000363.1, forward strand.
CGCCGAACTCGTCGCGGCAGCGCCGGATGAGGTCGAGGATCTCCGCCTGCACGGTCACGTCGAGGGCCGTGGTGGGCTCGTCGGCGATGATCACGCCGGGGTCGAGCACCAGGGCCTGGGCGATGACGACGCGCTGCTTCTGCCCGCCCGAGAACTGGTGCGGGTAGTGGTCGATCCGCTGCTCGGGGTCCGGGATGCCGACCCGGCGCAGGATGTCGACCGCCTTGGCCCGGGCCTCGGCCTTCGAGAGCTTCGCGTGCGCCCGCAGGCCCTCGATGATCTGCCAGCCGATCGGGAAGACCGGGTTGAGCGCGGTCGACGGCTCCTGGAACACCATGGCGGCGTCCCGCCCCCGCACCTGGCGCAGCGTGGCCCCGTCGAGGCCGATCACGTCGCTGCGGGAGGTGCCGTCCTTGGAGCTGAGCACGACCGCGCCGCGGGTGGTGGCGGTCGAGGGCAGCAGGCCCAGGATCGTCTTCGCGGTGACCGACTTGCCGGAGCCGGACTCGCCGACCACGGCCAGCACCTCGCCGGCGCGCACGGTCAGGGAGACGCGGTCGACGGCGCGCACGTCCCCGGCGTCGGTCGCGAACGACACCGACAGGTCGGTGATCTCGACGACCGGTGGCGCGGCGGGGTCGGCGACGGGCAGGTCGCGCCCGTCGCTGGTCGGCACGGCGCTCATCGGTGTCCTCCCGTCCCGGGCTCGAGGCCCTCCACCCCGCCGGGCGCGGTGAGCGCGCCCCCGGGGACGACCGACGTCGGGGCGATCTCGCCGCCGACGTCCGCGGCGGCCCGGCGGTTCCGCAGCCGCGGGTCCGCCAGGTCGTTCAGCGACTCGCCGACCAGCGTGATGCCGAGCACCGTCAGCACGATGGCGGTGCCGGGGAACACGGCGGTCCACCAGATGCCCGAGGTGACGTCCGCGATGGCCCGGTTGAGGTCGTAGCCCCACTCGGCCGCGGCGGTCGGCTCGATGCCGAAGCCCAGGAACCCGAGCCCGGCCAGCGTGAGCACGGCCTCGGAGGAGTTCAGCGTGACGAGCAGCGGCAGGGTGCGGGTCGCGTTGCGCAGCACGTGCACGAACATGATCCGGCCGTTCCCCGCGCCGATGACCCGTGCGGACTCGACGAACGCCTCCGCCTTGATCCGCAGCGTCTCGGCCCGCACCACGCGGAGGTACTGGGGCGTGAACACGACGGTGATGGACAACGCCGCCGCGAAGATGCCGGACCACATGTGCGACTGGCCGCCGCTGATCACGATGGCCAGCACGATGGCGAGCAGCAGGGACGGGAACGCGTAGACCGCGTCGGCGATCACGACGAGCACCCGGTCGAGCCAGCCGCCGAAGTACCCGGACACCAGGCCGAGCAGCACGCCGATGAACAGCGACGCGGCGATGGCGACGATGATGACGAGCAGCGCGGTCCGCGAGCCCCAGATGACCCGGGACAGCACGTCGTAGCCGCCGACGGTGGTGCCGAACAGGTGCTCGGCGGACGGCGGCTGCTGCGCGCCGAACGGGCCGCCGGCGTCGCGGAGCTGCGCGTAGCCGTACGGGGCGATCCACGGGGCGAGCACCGCGGCCAGGATCAGGACCGCGGTCAGCACCAGGCCGACGACGAGCATGCCGCGCTGCAGGCCGACGCTCTGCCGGAGCTGGTGCACGACGGGGAGCCGCTGCCAGGTCCGGCGGCGGCGCCCGGCCGGGGCGGGGGCGGTGGTCGAGGCCATCTCAGTACCTCACCCTCGGGTCGATGAGCGCGGCCAGCACGTCGACCAGGAAGTTGGTCACCGCGACGATCACCGCGAGCATCACGACGATGCCCTGCACCGCCACGAAGTCGCGGGCCTTGAGGTACTCGTTCAGCTGGAACCCGAGCCCCCGCCACTCGAAGGTGGTCTCGGTGAGCACGGCGCCCACCAGCAGCATCGCGATCTGCATGCCCATCACGGTGATGATCGGGATCAGCGCCGGCCGGTAGGCGTGCGTGCGCAGCAGCCGGGACTCGCGCACGCCGCGGGACCGGGCGGCGTCGACGTAGCCGGAGCCGAGCGTGCCGATGACGTTGGTCCGGACCAGCCGCAGGAACACCCCGGCGGTGAGGAACCCGAGCGCGAGCGCCGGGAGGACCGCGTGCTGCAGGACGTCGACGACGACGTCGGGGTTGCCGGTGCGGATGGCGTCGACCAGGTAGATGCCCGTCGGGTTGTCCAGGTGCCGCATCTCCAGCTCGGAGCGGGTGGACGCCCGCCCGGACACCGGCAGCCAGTCGAGCTGGACCGCGAACACGAGCTTGAACAGCAGGCCGGAGAAGAACACGGGGGTCGCGTAGCAGGCGATCGCGAACACGCGGAGCACGGCGTCCGGCACGCGGTCGCGGAAGTACGCCGCGACGAGGCCGAGCGGGATGCCCACGACGAACGCGACGACCAGCGCGTAGAACGCCAGCTCGAGCGTGGCGCCGCCGAAGGTGGTGATCACCTCGGTGACCGGGCGCGTGTCGCTGATCGTGGTGCCGAAGTCGCCGCGCAGCAGCTGCCCGAGGTACTCGAGGTACTGGGTGAGCAGCGGCCGGTCGTACCCGGCCTGGTGGATCCGCTCGGCGAGCTGGTCGGCGGGCAGCCGGCCGCCCTGCGCGGCGGTGATGGGGTCACCCGTGGCGCGCATCAGCACGAACACCACGGTGACGAGGATGAAGACGGTCGGGATGATCAGCAGGAACCGGACCAGCAGGTAGCGGCCGAGGCCGCCGCCCCCGGAGCCGGGCTTGCGGAGGGGACGTCGGGCGGTCGGGGCGTCGCCGCCGGGCGCCGTGCCGGACGGCAGGCCGGTGGGCTGCGGTCCGGACAGGTCGGTCGAGGTCATGTCACTCGCTCACGAGGAAGCCACCAGCGCCCGGGCGCGGACCGCGGTGAGCGGCCCGCGCCCGGGCGTCGGGGGAGGGGCGTCAGCCGATGGCCAGCGCGCCGTAGCGGAACTTGAAGGACGCGTCGAGGGTGTCCTCGGCGCCGGTGACGTCGGCGCCGACCACGGCGACCTGCGCACCCTGCAGGTACGGCACCGTGGAGAGGTCCGCGGCCACCTTGTCCTGGATCTCCTCGATGAGCGCGGTGCGCTCGTCGGTGTCGGCGG
>DAMBCY010000364.1:0-4347 GCA_032056255.1 Cellulomonas sp.
GCAGCGCTGGCTCCGCTGACCGCACCCGACCCGCACCCGGCCCGCGCCTGCACCCGCAGGCCCGCCCCGCGCCCGGCGCGGGCCGGGTCCCACCCCGACACCGACGGAGCCCGATGACCACGCACGACGACCACGGCTGGGACCGGTACGCCGACCTCGCCCAGGACAGCCTCGACCACTTCTTCGGGGCACCGCTCCCCCAGCTGCTGCACAACGCCCACCCGGTCGGCGGCACCGGCGACGCCACGACGTTCAACTACTGGTGGCTGGCCCACGTGGTCGACGCCCGGCTCGACGCCTGGGCACGGACCGGCGACCCCCGGCGGCTCGACCAGGCCGTCGCCACCGCCGCGAACATCGTCACGCGCAACGACGGGTCGCTGTTCAACGACTACTTCGACGACATGCTCTGGTTCGCCCTGGCGCTGCTGCGCCTGCACGAGGCGTCGGGGGACGTCCGGTACCGCGACGACGCCCTGGCCATCTGGGACCACGTCGTCGCCCACGGCTGGAACGACGCCCAGGGCACCAGCCTCGCCTGGCGCAAGCAGCAGCTCGCGTACAAGAACACCCCGGCCAACGGGCCGCTGATCATCCTCGCGCTCCGGCTCGAGCGGACGCTGCCCGCCGGCACCCGGGGGTTCCGGGACGTCGCGCGCACCGCGACCGACTGGCTCGAGCGCACGCTCGTCGGCCCGGACGGCTTCGTCGAGGACGGCATCAACCGCGAGGGCGACGGGCGCGTCGACACCCAGTGGCGCTTCACCTACAACCAGGGCCTGTACGTCGGGGCGACGGCCGAGTGGTTCCGCAGCACCGGCGACGACGAGGCCCTGGCCCGGGCCACCCGCACCGCGCTGACCGCGGTCGACGCGCTGAGCGACGGCGCGGTGTTCCCCGACGAGGGCGACGGCGGGGACGAGGGCCTGTTCAAGGGCGTCTACTACCGCTACCTCGGCGAGCTCCTGCCGCTGCTCGACGCCGGGTCGGCCGAGCGCGCGCGGCTCGAGCAGTTCCTGCGGTCCGGGACGGACGCGCTCGTGCGGCACGGCGTGCACGACGGGTGGCTGCGGCCGGGCAACGACTGGAGCCGGCCCGAGAGCGGGCCGATCCCGTACTCGACGATGCTCAGCGCGATCATGGCGATCGAGCAGCGCCGACGGCTCGACGCGGGGTACCCGGCACCCGCCCGCGGCACCGCGACCGTCGAGGCGTGACCCGGCGCCCTCGCGCCCCGCCTCAGCGGGCGGGCGGGGGCGCCGACGACGCCCCGACGACGAGCTCCGTCGGCAGCACGACCTTCTCCACCGCGTGCGGGTCGCGGCGCTGGTCCCGCACGCTCCCGATCGCCCGCTCCCCCAGCTCGCGCTGCTGCTGCCGCACGTGCGTGAACCGTAACAGGCCCGAGTCGAAGTACGCGTCCGGGTGGTCGAAGCACACGATCGACACGTCGTCCGGCACCCGGAGGCCCAGCCGCCCGCACGCCTCCCGCAGCAGCAGAGCGATGTTGTACTCCGACACCAGGTAGCCGGTCACGTCCGGGTGCGCGGCGACGAACGCCGCCAGCCGGTCGACGTCCTCGTCCTTGGTCACGGTGCTGCCGGGGATCGTCGAGCCGACCGTGCGGAGCTCCGCGGAGTCGTCGAGCGTCAGGTGGTACGCGGCATGCGCGTGCACCCACCCGTTGCGCCGCTCCTCGCTGGTCGACACGTGGCTCGCCGCGCTCACGAACCCCACGGTGCGGTGACCGAGGTCGAACAGGTGCGCCGTCGCGCTCATCGCCCCGGCGAGGTTGTCCGAGCGCACCACCGAGACCGGGATCCCGTCGAACACCCGGTCCAGGATCACCAGCGGGAACCGCCGGGTGACGAGCTCCAGGGCGGCCGGCGGGATGTACTCCGACGAGCTCGGCTGCAGCACCAGCCCGGCCACACCCGCGTCGAGCAGCGAGCGGATGCTCGCGTCCTCCTGCTCCACGTCACCCGAGGAGCGCATGAGCACCACGTGCTCCTCGGACCCCGCACCCGCGAGCAGCCCCTCGATCACGCGGCTGCCGAACGTGTCGTCGAAGTTCGTCACCACGCAGCCGATCAGCGGCCGGGACGGGACAGGACGGGACACGTCGGGCCCCGTGGGCGTCGCGCTGGTGACGAACGTGCCCAGCCGGGGCCGCCGCACGATCAGGCCGTCCGCGCGCAGCAGGTCGAGCGCGCGCTTCACGGTGATCGCGCTGACCGAGTACTCCTGCGACAGCTCGGCCTCCGAGGGGAGCTTGTCCCCGACCGCGTAGCGACCGTCGAGCACGCGGGCGCGCAGGGCGTCGTAGACCTGTCGGTACAGCACCACGCGGGGACCTCCGGCTGACGGGTGGCTCACACATATTGAATCTACCGTGCGATGGCCTCGGGGATCGTCCGTCTCACCCGGATGTCGTCAGCGGGCCGGCACGCCGTCCGCCACGTCGACGGCCCCGAGCCGGCGCGGCACGCCACCCGCCGGCACCGGGTCCGCCGGCGTGAGCGGCACGCACGCCGCCCGCAGCGCGTCCTGCAGCTGGTGGTCGGTGAGGTCCTGCGCCCGCGCCGCCGCCGAGGCCGCGCGGTACCGGTCCCAGTCCAGCGCCTCGCCGGCGTCGCTCCACACGGTCTCGTACTCGCCGCTGACCAGGTCGTACAGCCGCGAGTGCTTGTGCAGCTCGTAGGTGAAGAAGTCGTTCGCCGTGATCCGCCCGTGCACCGCGTCCCGGTTGTGCATGTACGGACCGGTCACGAGCTGCGTGTCCACCTTGTACGTGTCGGAGAACAGCGGCTTGTCGGTGAACCGCACCTCGCACGTCGGCGTGCCCTGCTCCGCGCCGCGCGCGAACGCGTCCAGCACCGCGTAGTAGTTCGCCATCACGCGCTCCTGGTCCCCGTACACCGACCGGTACGCCTCGTGCCACGGCGGGCTGACCAGCAGCCGGCACGTCACACCGCGGCGGCTCAGCGCCTCGATCTGCGGCACCAGGCCCTTGGTGAGGATCAGCCGGTACCCCGAGGCCCAGAACACGTGCTCGCACCGGTCCATCAGCCCGCCGAGCAGGTCGCCCTTCTGGAAGTGCAGGTTCGAGATACCCAGCTTCTCGATGCCCTCCAGGAAGATGTCGTTCGTGTGCTCCTTGAACTTCACGTAGGTCTCGGAGAGCAGCACGAGGATCGACGCCAGCAGCGACGTCGCCACCGCCAGCGCGAGCTCCGGCAGGAAGCCCTCCTGCCCGTGCGCGCGGGCGTACGCCGCCACCGAGCCGACCATCCCGAGGACCAGCAGCACCAGCACGTACAGGTTGTGGTGCAGCCGGTACGCGCGCAGGCGGCGGTGCAGGGCGAGGCGCTCGGTCATCGGGACGGCTCCAGGTGCAGGTAGACGGTGTCGAGACCCGGACCGCGGTCGTCCGGCAGCCGGATCGCCTCCGCGAACCCCAGGCTCGCGAGCAGCGCGAGGTGCGCGTCGTTCCGCGACCACGTCCGCGTGGCGACCGCCCCGCCCGCGACCTCGGCGAGCAGACCCCGGTACAGCGCGCGCCCGGTGCCGCGACCCCGGGCGGCGGCCGCGACGACGATCGTGGTCACGTAGGCCAGCGGACCGAGCGGCGCGTGCCCCGGGACGGCGATCACGTGGCCGGCGCGGAAGGACAGGAAGCCCAGCACCGCGGCGTCGCCCTCGGCCACCAGGAGGTCCTGCTCCAGGAGCGCCACCAGGTACTCCTCGATGCCCGCCGCCCGCTGCCGCGCGGGACCGAGCTGCTGCTGGACGGTGCTGGTGCGGGCCGACAGGGGCGGGACGAACTCGTCGTCGGCAGCGGTCAGCAGCGAGCGGAGGGCGGCCTCGTGGTCCGACGGCGCGGCCCGGCGGACGCGCACGGCGGTGGAGGGCATGCCTGGTACATCGGCGCCCGGCGGCGGGGTGTGAGGTGGCGCGGCCGGTCAGGTGGGGTCGGGGTGGGTGGGGTCGCCGAGGCGGTACGGTCGACACCGTCGGTCGCCGGGCGGGTGTCGAACGCCCCGGCGGGCGGCGAGAGGGCGGTCCTCGCGGTTCGCCGGCCACCCTCGGGGCCTCTAGCTCAACTGGCAGAGCAGCGGACTTTTAATCCGCGGGTTGTGGGTTCGATCCCCACGGGGCCCACCTTGGTTGAACTGCGGAGACGCTAGTAAGGCTACACCCGAGGTGTAGCCAAGGGTGTAGCCAAGTGACTCAAGACGCTCGCGCCGGGCATGCCCGCAGGAACGCCTCGTTCTTGTACGCCCGGATCGCGTCGTCCTGGTCCACCGTGCGCAAGTCCCGGTCAGCGGGGAACCCGAGCAGAGGCGC
>DAMBCY010000365.1:0-4344 GCA_032056255.1 Cellulomonas sp.
GCGGTGCGGCGCACCGCGGCGGCGAGTGCGGAGCGGGGCACGGCGATGTCCTCGATGAGCACCCGGCCGAGCCGTTCGACGGCGGGCAGCGCGCCCCGCCGGGTCGCGAGCAGCCGGTCCGCCTCGGCGGGGTCCTCCGTGACCTCGACGGAGGTCGCGAGCGGTCGGAGCGCCTCGGTCGCGACCCGGGCCTCCTCCGCCGCGGCGAAGCCGTCGGTCTGGACCAGGAGGAAGGCCGCGTCCCGGACCGGAGGCCGCGGGACCGGTCCCACCGGCACGCCCGGACCGCGGGACCGGGCGGCCTCGGCGGCGGCGAGAGCGCCGAGCGTGGCGCCGTCGAGCAGCTCCAGGGTGGCGGGCCGCACCCCGGTCGCGGTGACGGCGAGCGCCCCCTCCGCGGCGCTCTCGACGTCCGGGAACCAGGCCGCCAGCGTGGCGGTGGCCGCCGGGACCGGCACCAGCCGGACGGTGGCGCCGACCACGACGCCGAGCGTGCCCTCGGAACCGACGAACAGCGAGGTCAGGTCGTAGCCGGTCACCCCCTTGGCGGTCGCCGAGCCGGTGCGCACGAGCGTCCCGTCCGCGAGGACCACGTCCAGCGCGAGCACCGCGTCCCGGGTGACCCCGTACTTCACGCACCGCAGCCCGCCGGCGTTCGTCGCGATGTTGCCGCCCACGGTGGAGACGGCGACGCTGCCGGGGTCGGGCGCGTACCGCAGCCCGTGCTCCCGGGCGGCGGCGTCCAGGTCGGCGGTGACGACGCCCGGTTCGACGACGGCGAGGCCGTCGTGCGGGCGCAGCTCGACGATGCGGTCGAGGGCGCGCAGGTCGAGCACGAGCTCCCCGGCGCCGGCCGCCGCCCCGCCCGCGAGGCCGGTGCCCGCACCCCGGGGGACCACCGGGACGTGGTGCTCGTGGGCCCAGCGCACGACGGCGACGACCTCGCCGACGTCGCGGGGCGCGGCGACGGCGGCCGGCCGGCCGGGGGCCGACCAGCCGGAGCGGTCGGTGCGCAGCGCGTCGAGCACCCCGGGATCGGTGCGCACCGGCACGCGGGCGGACAGCTCCGCCCAGGCGCCCGGCCCCGGGCCGTCCGGTGCGCCGGGGCGCGGGCTCGCCGGGCGCCGCACGCCGGGGGCGGTCACGCGTCCCTCCGCTCGGGCCCGCGGGTCCCGGTGCCGCCGACGGTGGTCGCGACGTCGTGCACGAGCACGGGCAGCTCCGCGCCCAGGCGCAGCCGCTCGAGGAACAGCACCACGGTCGCCGCCACGGAGCGGTGCGTCACGTCGTTGAGGACGTCGTGCAGCCCGCCGGCCACGACCGCGATCTGCACGGCGCCGAGGCGGCGGTAGGCGGCCACCGCCTCCGCGGCCGGGCTGAGCGCATCGGCCTCGCCGTGCACCGCCAGCAGCGGCACGGCGACGCGCGGCGCGGCGGGCTCCCCGGTGCCGCCCAGGACGACCGCGGGCGCCGGCCCCGCGACCGCGGGCGTCCGCCGGCCCGCCCGGCCGAGCACCGCGCGGTGGTTCGGGCAGGCCGTGCGGTTCGCGAGCTCCTCGTCCCAGCTCAGCCCGGCGGGCAGGTCGCGGGTCGGCAGCCCGGCCAGGACCACGGCGTCCAGGCCACGCGCACCGCTGCGCGCCAGCTCGAGGGCGGCGAGCGCGCCGGTGTCCGAGCCGACCACCACGTGCGGGGCGGGCAGGTCGTCGTCGGCGAGCAGGGCCGTCGCACGCGCGGTGCGGCCGGGGTCGTCGCCCAGCGCGACGACCCGGTAGCCGTCCGCGGCGAACCGGGCACCGAGCCGTTCGTAGACCTCGGCGGACTCGCCCCGGCCGGCCAGGACCAGCAGCGTGCCCCGCGGGGCGATGTGCGCCGGTCCGGTCCAGGTGCGGGTGGCCGCCTCCTCGGGCCCCGACCGGGGGTCGTCGGCGCGGGGACCGGTGCCGTGCGGGACGTCGGTGAGGGTCATCGGGTCGCTGCTCCTGCCGGTCCGGGTGCGGGTGCCGGGTGGACGAGGGCCAGGACGTCGGCCACGGCCCGGGCGCCCGGCGGTTCGGAGGCGAGCGCCGCGGCGCCCAGGACGTGCTGCACCGCCTCGCTGTACGGGGTGGGGACGGCGTGCAGCCGGCCCAGCAGCACGACCTCGCCGGCGAGGAAGTCGACCTCGCTCGACGCGCCGCGCGCGTAGCTCTGCCAGGTGGACTGCTGCCCGGGCACGTGGTCGCCGCCGGGGCCGACCCGGGCCAGGGACGCGTCGTACCGGCGCTCGCGGTCGGGGTCCGCGAGCGCGAGCCCGGCGGCGGCGAGCACGGCGCGGGCCTCGGCGACCAGCGCGTCGCGCACCCGGGACAGGTCGTCGGCGCCGCCGGAGAGCACCTCGAGCGCGTTCGTGGCGTTCACCACGAGCTTCCACGCCTTCCACCGCCGGACGTCCGGCACGACCTGGGTCAGCCACCCCGCCCGGTCGGCGTCGGCGGCCAGGTGCTCGGCCACCGCCCGGGCCGCGCCGGCCGCCGGCCCGTCCGGCGGGACGGCCCCGAGCACGAGCTGGCCGGTGCGGGGTGCCCCGGCGGTCGAGACCTCCCCGGGAACGACGTGCCGTCCGGCGACCAGGACGGTCGCCCCGACCACCGTGCGGAACCGCCGCAGGGCGGTGCGCTCCGCGTCGAGCCCGTTCTGCAGGGTGACCAGCGGCAGGTCCGCGGCCGTCCCCGCGGGCCGGCCGTCGGCGCCCCCCGTCGTGACCGGCTGCCACGCCCACTGCGCGAGCACCTGCTCGACGTCCTGGGTCTTGGTCGCGAGCACGAGCACGTCGTCCGGGGTGAGCCGGACGTGCTCGGGGCCCGCGGCGACGTCCACGGGCACGACGTGCACGCCGTCGGGCCGGCGGTGCACCAGGCCGCGGTCGCGCACGGCCCGCAGCGCGGCGCCCCGGGCCACGAGCAGCACGGACGCACCGGCCTCGTGGAGCCCGGCGGCGAGGGCGCCGCCGACGGCGCCGGTGCCGATGACGATGTAGCGGTGGGTCATGGTCGTCCTCCGTGGTCGTCGGTCCGGTGGCCCGGAGCGTCCGGGTGCCGGGTGCGGGACGCGACCGTGCGGCCGAGCCCGGTGAGGACGGTGTCCTCCTGGGGGAAGTGCGCCCGCGCGCACAGCACGTCGCGCAGGTGGCGTGCGAGCGGGTTCGTGGTGCTCAGGCCCGGGTTGCCGATCAGCGAGACGGCGCGCTCGACGGCCTGCACCGACGCCCGGACCGCCTGCTGGTGGGCGGCCCACGCCAGGTCGCGCGGCACCGGCTCCCCGGCGTCGGCGCGGGCCGCGACCGAGCGCAGCAGCTCGCGGGCGCCGACCAGCGCCAGCTCGATCTCGCCGAGCGCCGTCTCGAACCGGGGCAGCTCGGCCAGCGGGTGACCGAGGTTGGCCGGCACGCGGTCGTGCAGGAAGCCGGCGAACCAGTCCCGGGCCGCCTCGGCCACCCCGACGTAGACCGACGGCACCGCCGTGCCGGGCCCGTCGGGCCGGGGGCGACGGGCCGGCGCGTCGAGCCCGACCGCCAGCGCGTCCGGGACCGGGGCGGCGTGCAGCAGCACGTCGTGGCTGACGGTCGCGCGCATCCCGATCGCGGACCAGGTGGGTCGCACCTCGACCCCGGGACCGGAGCCGTCCACCACGAAGGTGCCGATCCGCGGCTCGGGCTCGTCCGTCGTCGCCAGCACCAGCATCCAGCGCAGGCCCGGGGCACCGGTGGAGTAGATCTTGTGGCCGGTGACCGCCCACCCGCCGCCGGTCCGGGTGGCCCGCGTGGCCGGGACGCCGCCGCGGGAGGGGGTGCCGAGCGCGGGTTCGACCTGCAGGGAGTTGACCAGGGTCGGGGCGGCCGACGACTCGGCGACCAGCTCCCGGTAGAACGTCGGGGGCAGGGTGGGGTGCTCGGCCTCCCGCCGGTGCACCGCCAGCGTCATCGCGGTGACGAGCGCCACGGACGGGTCGCTGCGGCCCAGCTCGAGCAGCAGCTCGTGCACCGCCTCGTGGCCGAGTCCCGGCCCGCCGTGGGTACGCGGCACCGTGGCGGTGAGGCCGCCGGCGGCGTGCACCAGGGCGAGCGACTCCCGGGGGAGCTCGCCGCGGCGGTCGTTCTGCACGGCCAGCTCCGCCAGGCGGGGACGCAGCGCGCGCACCGCGGACAGGACCTCCGCGGCCGGTCCCGCACCCGCGGCCGGCGACGGGTCGCCGGCGGGGCGGCGGTGCGCGGTGCCGGACGCGGTGCCGGACGTCATGCCGACCTCCGTGCCGCCGGGACGCCCGCGCTCGTCGCGCTCGCCGCAGCCGGCGTCCCGCACACCG
>DAMBCY010000366.1:0-4338 GCA_032056255.1 Cellulomonas sp.
GAGCTCCGTTCGGTGCGGGTCGGTGCACGAGGGGGTCGGCGCGAGCGGAGGGGCACGGCCCGCAGGGGGACGGTCGTGCCGGGCTCGGCGTCGGGATCCATGACACGGCGCGGGTGTTTCCGGCGCGTGACGCGGGGCCGTCGGGGGCGTTTCGCCGGTGCTGAAGCGACATGTTCCCGACATGCGGGGCTTCCTACGATGGCGGTGCGGGCCCCCGGGAGGGCCCGGCCGACATCTTCCCGACGCACGAGAGGCGGCCTGCCGTGCCCGCTGTCACCCCGGCCCCCGTCCCCGCCCCCGAGTCCGCCGCCGTGGCGCGGATGCGGGCGGCCGAGCCCCGCGCCGGGGAGGTCGACCTGTCCATCGGCGAGCCGGACCAGCCCTTGCCCGCCCCGCTGGTGGACGCCGCGGTCGCGAGCCTGCGTGCCGGGCGCACCGGGTACACGCCGAAGCTCGGTCTCACGGAGCTGCGCGAGCTCCTCGCCGCGGACGTCGCCGCGAGCACCGGGTACCGGCCGGACGTGGCCGACGTGGTCGTGACCGTCGGCGGCACCGGCGCGGTCGCGGTCGCGCTGGCGGCGGCGTGCGCGCCGGGGCGGCCCGGGCAGCCGGGCCGGGCGCTGCTCGCGCCCGATCCCGCGTGGCCCAACTACCGGGTGCTCGCCGCGCAGCTCGGGCTCCGGGTGCTGCCCTACCGGCAGGGCCCGTCCGGCGACGGCTTCGGCGACCTCGGCGAGATCGCCGCCGGCCTGCGCTCCGGCGCCCGGCTCGTGGTGGTCAACTCCCCCTCGAACCCGACCGGTGCCGTCGCCTCGGCCGCGTGGCTGCGTGACCTGGTCGCGCTGGTGCGGGAGCACGACGCGTACGTGCTGTCCGACGAGGCGTACGAGTCGGTCGTGTTCGCCGGCGGCCGCGCGCCGTCCCCGCTGGCGGACGGCGGGCACGACCGGACGTTCGCCGCCCGCACGTTCTCCAAGACGTTCTCGATGACCGGCCTGCGCGCGGGATCGCTGGTCGCGCCCCCGGAGCTCCGCGGCGCGGTGGCCGCGCTGCACGGCACGACCGCCGGCTGCGCCCCGGTCACCGCCCAGCTGGTGGCCGCCGAGGCGCTGCGCACCCTGCCCGGGCGGGGCGCGGAGCTGGCCGAGGTGTACCGCGCACGGTTCGAGCGCGCGACGGAGGTCCTCGGGCCCTGGGCGCCGGCGGAGCCGGTCGCGGGGCTCGGGGGGTTCTACCTGTGGGTCGACGCCCGGGCGACCGGCCGGACCGGCGCGGAGCTGACCGCCGCGCTGCGCGAGCGCGGCGTGCTGGTGTCCTCCGGGACCGTCTACGGCGAGACCGAGGGCTTCGTCCGGCTCGCGCTGACCGCCCCGGACGCGGTCCTGGACGGCGCGCTCCGGACGGCCCGGGCGGTGCTGGACGGGCTGGCCCCCGCCGACCGCACGGTATGATGGTTTCATCATGCCATTCAGCCAGCACCAGCGCCCGCTCTACGAGGTCAAGGCCGGCCTCTTCAAGGGCCTCTCGCACCCGTACCGGATCCGCCTCCTCGAGCTGCTCGCCGACGGCGCGGAGCACGGCGTGGCCGAGCTCCAGCAGGAGACCGGCCTCGAGGCCTCGCACCTCTCGCAGCACCTCGCCGTCCTGCGCCGGCACCGGCTCGTGGCCTCCGACCGGCGCGCGAGCCACGTCTACTACCGCCTGGCCTCGCTCCAGGTCGCGGCGCTGCTGACGACCGCGCGCGAGCTGCTGGTCGAGATCGTGACCGCGGACGGCCTGCGCGCCGACGACGTGGCGGACCTGCCCGTGCTGGCCGCCCGGTGACCGCCCGGTCGATCGCCGCGCTGCTCCCCCGACGCGCCGACTACGCCGGCCTGCGCGGCTCGTGGCGCCGGGACCTGCTCGCCGGGCTGACCGTGGGCATCGTGGCGCTCCCGCTCGCGCTGGGCTTCGGCATCTCCTCGGGGATGGGCGCGGAGGCCGGGCTGGTCACCGCGGTCGTCGCGGGGCTCGTCGCGGCCGTGCTCGGCGGGTCGCACGTGCAGGTCTCCGGGCCCACCGGCGCGATGGTCGTGGTGCTCGCCCCCGTCGTCGCCGCCGAGGGCGCGGGCGCGGTCGCCCTCGTCACGGTGCTCGCCGGCGTCCTCGTCGTCGGCGCCGGGGCGCTCCGGCTCGGCCGGCTGGTGTCGGTGATCCCGTGGCCGGTCATCGAGGGGTTCACGCTCGGGATCGCCGTCATCATCGCCCTGCAGCAGGTGCCGTCCCTGACCGCCGCCACCCACGGTGACCTGCCCGGGTCCGCGCTGCCCGCAGCGGTCGCCGCCGTCCAGGGCGCCGACCCGGTCCACCTCGCGTGGACGCTCGGCGCCGTCGCCGTCGTCGCGGCGTGCATGGTGCTGGCCCCGCGGGTGCACGCCGCCGTGCCGGGTTCGCTCGTCGGCATCGCCGTCGTCGCGGTGGCCGCCGCCGTCGTGCCCACCCCGCTGACCACGATCGGCGCGCTGCCCCGCACGCTCCCGCCGCTGACGCTGCCCGCCCTCGACCCCGCGACCGTCGCGCACCTGCTGCCCGCCGCCGTGACGGTCGCCGCGCTCGCCGCGATCGAGTCGCTGCTCTCCGCCCGGGTCGCGGCCTCGCTCGCCGACACCGGCCCGGTCGACGCGGACCGCGAGCTCGTCGGCCAGGGCCTCGCCTCCGTGGCCGCGGGCGTGCTCGGCGGCATGCCCGCCACCGGCGCGATCGCCCGGACCGCGGTGAACGTGCGGTCCGGGGCACGCACCCGCCTGGCCGCCGTCACGCACGCCCTCGTGCTGGCCGCGGTGGTGCTGGTCGCGGCCGGCCCCGTGGGCCGGGTGCCGCTCGCGGCGCTCGCCGGGGTGCTGCTGGTCACCGCCGTCCGCATGGTGCACGGGCCGACCGTCCGCGCGATCCTGCGGTCCACCCGGTCCGACGCGGTGACGTTCGTGGCGACCGCCGTCGTGACCGTCTCCGTCGACCTGGTGGTCGCGGTCGGGATCGGGGTCGTCGTGGCCGGCCTGTTCGCCCTGCGCAACCTCGCACGCGCCAGCCGGGCGGTGCGCGAGCCGCTGCCCGGTGCCGTCGTCCCCGGCGACGAGGGGATCGCCCTGGTCCGCATCGACGGCCCCGTGTTCTTCGCCGCCGCGGACCGCCTGCTCGACGCCGTGACCGCCCTCGACACCGTGTCGGTCGTGGTGATCCGGCTCTCGCACGTCAGCCTGCTGGACGCCACCGGCGCGCACACCGTCGGCGAGATCGTCGAGCGGCTGGAGCGGCGCGGCGTGACGGTGCTCATCAAGGGGGTCCGGGACGGGCACGTGCACGTGCTGCGCACCGTCGGCGCGCTGGCCGCGCTGCGGCACCGGAACCACCTGTTCGTCGACCTGGACGCCGCGGTCGCGCACGCCCGGGACCACGTGGCCCGCGAGCGCGCGACGGTCGCCTGACCGGGCGGGTCCGGGCTGGGCGGGGCCCCGGCCTGGCCCGCGCCCGCCCCCTGCCCTCCCCGTGCCTGCCCCCCACCCGATCCCCGCCCGACCCCCGTCCCCGTCGTCGCCGCGGGGTCCGGTACGGACGGGCGGGTGTCAGGACGGGCGGGCGTCGACCACCCGGACCGCGAGCGCGGGCCACGCGGACGCCCAGCGCCGGACGTCCTCCGGTGCGACGACCTCCGCGGGCACGAGGTCCGGGTCGGGCCGGTACAGCACCGTCGTCCCCGTCGTCCCGTCCCCCGGGAGCTCGACCAGGCCGGCCTCCGGGATCCCGTGCGCGTACGCCTGGGTCCACGCCCCCTCGGCACGCCGGTTGGTGTGCTCCAGCCGCTCGCTGAGTGCCGCGACCACCGACATCCCCCGGCGCGGCCGCCCGTCGGGGAGCAGCGGGGCGGCGTCGGCCGCGAAGAACCGCACATCCCGCGTGGCCATCACCGGCTTGCGGAGCACCCGTCCCTCCGCGTCGCGGAACACCGCGGTCCCCCGGCCGTCGTCGACGACCCGCACCGAGCCGTTGTGGTGCAGCGTGACCGTGCAGGTGCCCCCGCCGTTCTCGGCCGCCTCCTCCGCCGGGTAGGCCAGCACCTCGAGCAGCAGGTGCGCGAACCCGCCGAGCCCGGCCGCGCGGGCGCGGACCTCGGCCAGGTGGGCCGGGTCGACGAGGGAGGACCAGTCGTGCGTCTCGGTGCGGGGCAGGACGGCGGGCGGGGCGGCGGACGGGACGGCGGGCGGGACGGTGTCGAACGGGGCGGGCGGGGTGGAGGTCACCGCGTCATCCTGGCGCGCGCCACGCCTCGGCCCTGGGCAGGGGGTCCCTGGACAGCGCGGC
>DAMBCY010000367.1:0-4332 GCA_032056255.1 Cellulomonas sp.
GGTCGAACGGCCGCATCAGCCCCGTGAGCTCGAGCTGCTCCGCGACCACCGCGCGCTTGGCGGTCCGTCCGCCGCGGAGCCGCACCCGGACGTCCTGGTCGTGCGCGACGACCTCCGGGGGCCCGACCTCCTCGAACTTGCGCAGCCGCGTCTGCGCCGCCGAGTAGCGGGACGCGAGCCCGTCGTTGAACGCCGACTTCGTCTTCAGCGTCTGCACCAGGGTGATCAGCTTGACGTGCTCCTCGTCCCACCGGCGCGCGAGCTCCGCCAGCCGGTCGCGACGCGCGTCGCGCGCCTCGGTGTAGGTCGTGAACGTCCCGCCGTGCACCCAGACCGTCGCGCCCGTGCGCGCGGGTTCGAGGGTCGCCACGTGGGTCGGCACCCGGGACAGCAGCTCGCGGTCGTGGCTGACGAGCAGCACGGTCTTGGGGCTGGCGACCAGCCGCTCCTCCAGCCAGCGCTTGGTCGGCACGTCGAGCGCGTTGTCCGGCTCGTCCAGCAGCAGCACCTCCTGCGAGCCGCGCAGCAGCGTCTCCAGCACGAGGCGCTTCTGCTCGCCGCCCGACAGGGTCCGCACCGCCCGGTGCTGCGCCCGGTCGAACGGGATCGACAGCACCGCGTCCGTCACCCGGTCCCAGTCGGCCTCGACGTCGTACCCGCCGACGTCCGCCCAGTCCGCGAGCGCCTGCGCGTACCGCATCTGGGTCGGCTCGTCGTCGACCTCCATCATCAGCAGCTCCGCGGCGGCCAGCTCCACGGCCGCCGCGCCCACGGCACCCGTCGCCAGGGACGCCAGCAGGTCCCGCACCGAGCGGTCGTCGGCGATCCGCCCGACGTCCTGCCGCATGACCCCGAGCCCGCCGGTACGGACCACCGCGCCGTCGTGCGGCTGCTCGTCGCCGGTGATGATGCGCAGCAGCGTGGACTTCCCCGTGCCGTTCGGCCCCACCAGCGCCACACGCTGCCCCTCGCCGACCCGCAGGTCGACGCCCCCGAGCAGCGGCCGGCCGTCGGGGAGCACGTAGCGCACGTCGTGCACCTCGAGATGACCCATGGCGCAGATCGTCCCAGGACCGGGCCACGACTCCCAACCGGAATCCTGCGGTGGCAACGCGCGAGGGCCGGTGCCAGGCTCGGAGCATGACCGAGAACACCCCCGCCACGAGCACCGATCCCGCCACCGGCGCCGAGGGCGACGCGGACCAGCTGCCCGCCGAGGACACCCTGCTCGACCGCGGCGTCGACGACCTGCTGGACGAGGGCTACTCCCCGCCGGACCGGCCGCGCCCCGCCGCCGCGCACTGGGGCGAGACCCCCTGGGAGGAGTCCCGCGGCGAGACGCTCGACCAGCGGTACGCCCAGGAGGAGCCGGAGGTGTGGGACGCCGAGCCGCGCGTCGACCCGTCCCGCGAGCCCGACCGCGCCGGCCGCCTCCTGGAGGACGACGACGCCGTCGAGTCCGGCGGCAACGACACCTTCGCGATCGACAGCGGCATCAGCGGCGGCGCGGCCAGCGCCGAGGAGGCCGCGATCCACGTCATCGACGAGTAGCCCCTCGGTGCCACCCGCACCCCGACGCGTACCTCAGCGCGCCGAGGGAGTCCCCCGGCGCCCTCTCCCTCGGCACCCCGGTGCCACCCGGGGGCTGAGGGTGGGTCCCGCGGGGTGAGGGTGGTCCCGGGGGCCCCCTCCGTCGGCACCCCGGACCCACCCTCGCCGCGCCGGTGGCACCCGGGGGGTCAGCGCGGGCGGAGGGGGTGGGGGTCGACGTCCGTCGCGGAGCGGGGGGCGCGGGTGGTGAGCTGGCGGGTCGCGAGGTCCTCGTCGGGGGGGTAGACGACCTCCTCCAGGGTGAGGCCGTGCGCGGCGACGACCGCGCTGCCGGGGTCCCGACGGCCGCCCACCAGGAGCTCGGCCGGCCAGTCCACGGACCGCCGGCCCTCCCCCACCGCCAGGCTCGCGCCGACGAGGGCGCGCACCATGGAGTGGCAGAACGCGTCCGCCCGGACGGTCGCGACGACCAGGCCCGCGTCCGGCCCGTCCGCCGGGCGCTCCCAGGTCAGCTCGTCGAGCGTGCGGATGGTCGTCGCACCGGGACGCGGCTTGCAGTACGCGGCGAAGTCGTGCCGGCCGAGCACCCGGGCCGCCGCCTCGTGCATCGCGTCGACGTCCAGGGGGCGGCGCGTCCACAGCACGTGCTGCCGGCGCAGCGGGTCCCGCAGCGCGGGGTCGTCGCACACCCGGTACGCGTACCGGCGGGCGACCGCCGAGAACCGGGCGTCGAACCCCTCGGGCGCGACCCGGACGGCGGTGGCGACGACGTCCGGGGGCAGCACCCCGCCGAGCCGGGCCAGCAGCGACTCCTCGGGACCGCGGTCCGACCGGCCGGGGACCGCCTCCCAGGCGTCCCGGGCGACGTCGACGTGCGTCACCTGGCCCCGGGCGTGCACCCCGGCGTCGGTGCGACCCGCGACGGTCACCCGCGGGGGTGCCTCGCCCCGGTGCCCGGTGCGCAGCACGAGCGCCAGGGCGTCCTCCAGGACGCCCTGCACGGTGCGCAGGTCCGGCTGGCGCGCCCACCCGGCGAAGCCGGTCCCGTCGTAGGCCAGGTCCACGCGGACCCGGACGAGGTCGTGGGCAGGGGCGGGGGTGGGGTCGGGCACGCCCCGAGCGTACGGCCGACCGCCGCTGCTCTACCGTGGTCCGGTGCCCACCCCCGCGACGTCCCCGTACACCCTCGCCGTCGACTGCGGCGGGGGCGGCATCAAGGCGTCGGTGCTGGACGCGTCCGGCACGCTGCACGCTCCCGCGATCCGGGTCCCGACGCCCTACCCGCTGCCGCCGGAGCGGCTGGTCGACACGATCGCGGACATCGCCGCACGCCTGCCCGCGGCGGATCGCGCGACGGTCGGCATGCCGGGGATGATCCGGCACGGCGTGGTCGTGGCCACCCCGCACTACGTGACCCGGTCCGGCCCGCACACGCGCGTCGACCCGGAGCTCGTCGAGGCGTGGTCGGGCTGCGACATCCGCGCGGCCGTCGAGGCCCGGATCGGGGTCCCGGCGCTCGTGCTGAACGACGCCGAGGTGCACGGCGCGGGCGTGGTCTCCGGGACGGGCGTCGAGCTGGTGCTGACGCTCGGCACGGGGCTGGGCTCGGCGCTGTTCGACGGCGGGCGGCTGGCCCCGCACCTGGAGTGGTCGCACGCGCCGGTGCGCCGCATGACGACCTACGACGAGTACATCGGGCAGATCCAGCGCGCCCGGCTCGGCGACGGTCTGTGGTCGCGGCGGGTCCGGCAGGTCGTCGAGGGGCTGCGGCCGGTCGTGCTGTGGGACCGGCTGTACCTGGGCGGCGGCAACTCCCGGCAGATCACCCCGCAGGTGCTCGCCCGCCTGGGCGACGACGTCGTGGTCGTGCCCAACCAGGCGGGCATCGTGGGCGGGGTGCGGGCCTGGCAGCTCGGGGTCTGACCGCGACCCCGCGCGGCTACCCCACCAGGCACAGGGTCTTGATCGAGCGCCGCTCGTCCATCGCCCGGTAGCCGTCCTCGATCTGCTCGAGCCCGACCTGGTGGTCGAACACGACCCCGGGCTCGATGGTGCCCTCGAGCACGTCGGCCAGCAGCTCCGGCAGGTACCGCCGGGCCGGGGCGATGCCGCCGCCGACGGTGAGCCCGCGGCCGAAGAGCGTCCCGACGGGCAGCTCGACGCCGTGCGGCAGGCCGACGTACCCGACGCCGCCGTAGGGCCGGACGGCGGCCAGCGCCGTGCGCATGGACTCCCCCGTCCCCACGCACTCGAGGACGTGGTCCACGCCGATGCCGTCGGTGAGGTCGAGCAGCTGGGCGACGGCCTCGTCACCCCGCCCGGCGACCACGTCCGTCGCGCCCATCCGGCGGGCCAGCGCCTGCCGCTCCGGGTGCCGGCTGCAGGCGACGACGCGCTCGGCGCCGAGCCGGCGGGCGGCCAGCACCCCGCACAGCCCGACCGCCCCGTCACCGACGACCGCGACGGTCGAGCCGGAGCGCACCCCCGCGGTCACCGCCGCGTGGTGCCCGGTCCCCATGACGTCGCTCAGCGCGAGCAGGGACGGCAGCAGCGCGGGCGCCGCACCGTCGGGGACCGGGACGAGGGTGGCGTCGGCGAACGGCACCCGGACCGCCTCGCCCTGCCCCCCGTCGGCCCCCGGCTGCCCCCAGATGCCGCCGCGCCGGCACGCGACGGGCGCGCCGTGCGCGCAGTGCGGGCAGTCGCCGTCGTTCCACCGGAAGGGCGCGACGACCAGCGTGCCGGGCCGCAGGCGCTGCACGCCGGACCCGACCTCCTCGA
>DAMBCY010000368.1:0-4318 GCA_032056255.1 Cellulomonas sp.
GCCCCGCTCCTCGTCGTCCGCGAACAGGTTTCCCTTCTCGGGGAAGTCGAACTGGGACTCCGACGTGGCGCAGTAACCGGGGGCGCGGTGGAACGCGAGCATCACGTGGACGCCGGTCTTCTGGCCGAACTCGACGACGCGGTCGATCAGGAAGAGCCGGGTCTCGTCCGGCGTGCGCGCGAACGGACCCTTCCCGAAGAACAGGTACGACATCGGGACCCGGACGAAGTTGAAGCCGAGGTCGCGGACCATCTCGAAGTCGGACTCCGCAAGGACGCCGTCGTCCATGGGGAAGTGCTCCTTCCAGCGGACGCTGGTGGAGAACAGGTCGACGATGTTGAAGCCTCGCCAGAGAGGAAGTGCGGTGGGCATGGTGCAGATCGCTCCTTTGAAATCGATGCAGACTTGTCGGGTCATCAGAGAAGAAGGACAGGGAGGGCGGCGCGCGACCCGCGCTCGCCGACGGCAGCGGCGGCCAGCGCGCCGAAGTCGCTGACAGCAGGAGCCGGCGCGAGCTCGGGCTCGGTCGACGGCCCGTCGAGGGGGTAGGTGGCCAGCAGTCCCGCGTCCTGGACGGACACCACCACGCGGGTACCGTCGATCGCGATCGCGCGCGGCTGGGTGCCAGGGAGCCGCACCTCCTGCTCCCGGACGAGACGTTCGCCGACGACACGGAAGCGAGTGAACGATCCTGCTCCGCGCGTCGCGACGACCACGACGTCGTCCTGGACAGCCACCCCCGACGGCTGCCCGTCGGCGGGGCGCGTGGTGGTGGGGCGGACGTCCAGCACGCGCCCTGTGCTCGTCCCGTCTCGGCTCGTGAGGTCGATCAGGGCCAGCTCGCTGCTGAGCTCGCCCACGAGCACGGCGCGCCCGTCCGCGAGCGGAGCCAGGTGACGAGGACCGAATCCAGGCGGCAGTCGCAGGGCGACGCGTGGAGCGGCATCCTCCGCGAGCAGCCACAGGGCGTCGGACCCGAGATCGACGGTGAGCAGCGCGTCGCGAAGGAAGTACGCAGCGTGCGCGTGCGCGCGCTCCTGTCGCTCGGGCACCGGTCCGGACCCCTCCAGGTGCCACACGCCCCGCACGTCCGCGATCCCGCCGTCGGCGGTGATCGACCAGCAGGCCACGACGCCGTCCAGGTAGTTGCTCGCCACGAGGCGCGTGGCACTCGCGTCCACGGTGAGGTGGCACGGCAGCGCACCGAGGGAAGCCACCCGTTGCCGGACGCCCAGCCTGCCGTCGTCGAGGAGGTCGACGACGACGACCTCGCCGGGGTCGGACTCCTGCGTGACGTAGAGCACCGGCAGGGTGGGGTGCGGGACCACCCACGACGGGCTGACCAGGTCGATGCCTGCCGCGCGCTGGAGCCCGGAGCTCGTGCGGCGCCACAGCGTGAGCTCGGAGGGCAGGCCGTCGCGGGAGTCGGAGCCGCTGTAGGAGAGGTTCACTCGGCCAGTCCGTAGCGCAGGAGGGCGGTGCTGTACCCGCCGTCGATCAGCAGCCGGGCGCCGGTCATGTATCGCGATGCGTCCGAGGCGAGGAACAGGAGGGGCCCGACCAGGTCGTCGACCGTGCCGACACGACCCACCGGGATCCAGGAACGGAAGCTGTCACGGCCGATCTCGTCGATGACCTCGCGGTTCATGTCGGTCTCGATCGCCCCGGGCGCGAGCGTGTTGACCCGGATCCCCTCGTCGGCGAGCTCGAGCGCCATCGTCCGCGTCGCGGCCTCCAGTCCCGCCTTCGACGCGACGTACGCGAGGTTGCCCGCGTAGGGCACGTCGTCGTGGATGCTCGTGACGTTCACGACGGACGGTGCGGGCGCCGAGCGCAGGAGCGGCAGCAGCGAGCGAGTCAGCAGGATGGGCGCGGCGAGGTTGACGTCGATCGTGCGCCGCAGCTGCGCGGAGCCGAGCCGCTCGAGCCGGCTCGGCTCCTCGACTCCCGCGTTGTTGACGAGGAGATCGAGACGGTCCGTCCGGGCCGTGAGCTGCGCGACAAGGAGGTCGCAGCCCTCGGGCGTGGAGAGGTCGGCGACGAGCATCTCCTCGTCATCCGCCCCGCTCGCGCCCGTCCCGTGCCGCAGCACGCGCATGCCTGCAGCCTCGAGAGCATCGGCCATCGCGGCACCGATGCCTCGGGAGCTGCCGGTGACGAGGGCCGTACGGCCCGCGAGGTCGTCGAAGAGAGCGGGGTTCACAGCACTCCGTAGGTTCGTAGAGCTTCGGTCGATGACATGCCGGCCTCGATCGCCGCTCGCACGGTGTTCTCGGTGCGCGCCTTCGCCAGCGCACGTTCGAACACCTCGTCGGCGAGGGCCGTGGGGATCACGACGACGCCGTCGAGGTCACCGAAGACGATGTCGCCGGGCGAGATCTCGACGTCGCCGATCCGGACGGGGCAGCGGAAGTCGATCACGGAGGCGCGCACCGCGGCGTCCTGGGCGTAGCGGCCTCGGCTGAAGACCGGGAAGCCCTGCTCGAGCACGCGCGGCGTGTCTCGGTGATAACCGTCGACCACCGCACCCGCCGCACCTCGCTGGCGCGCGGTGGCGGTGAGGATCTCACCCCACGCCGAGCAAGGGACCGTCGCGTTCTGCGCGATGTAGACCTCCCCCGCCTCGAGCTGGTCGAGGGCCTCGGTGAGCCGTCCGAACGGCTTGCGCTGCGGACCCGTGACGTCAGCGATCAGGACCGGCATGGCCCGCCCGATGACCTTGGTCCGGGTGGTGATCCCCTGGATGCTCGGGGGCAGGAACTGCCGCCGGAAGCCGAGCTCGTCGAGGATGTCGCCGATCACCGGTGTGTAGAGCGCCTCGCGGTACGTGTCCCACTTCTCGTCCGTCGTCCGGGTCGTCATCGTTTCTCCTGGGGATGGTGCGGTCGTGGTCGCGGGCCTTCGGTCGCGCTCCTACTGCGTGATCTGGGCCCATCGCGGGTCGCCCTCGCGGCCGATCTCCGGCAGGCGGAAGACCGCGAGCGACCCCAGGACGGTGATCACGGCGAGGACGCCGTAGAGGACGTTGAACCCGCCGAGCCCGAGCAGGAGCGGAGCGATGAACGGCACGAACGACTGCGGCAGGGTGTTCGCCATGTTGATGATGGCGAAGTCCTTTCCGGCGCTCTCCGCGCTCGGCATCACGCGGACGCACATCGCGGTGTCGATGGCCAGGAACAGCCCCAGGCCGATCGCCAGGAGCGTCAGGGCGACGTAGACGTGGGAGAGGTCGCTCGCGAGCGCCATGCAGATGAGTCCTGCGGCGGCGAGGAGCCCGGCGGCGACAACGAACGGCTTCTGGCGCTGGAGCCGGTCCGAGAGGGGGCCGGCGACGACGCTGGTGACGGCGAGGACGCCGACGGTCAGCACGGACATGAGCAGCACCTGCCGACTGACGTCCTCCGTCGTGAAGCCGAACCGATCCATCAGGAAGAAGGCGTTGTAGCCGGTGGCGGCGTGGCCGCACATCAGCAGGAACCGGACCGCCCATGCCCAGCCGAAGGCCGGGTGCCGACGGGGGTTGACCCAGAACGTCTTCAGCAGCTCGACGAGGGTGAACGGGGGCCGATCACCGCGAGGGTGCTGCGGGTCGCGCAGCAGGATGACCGACGTCACCGCCAAGCCGCCCGCCACGACGGAGAGGATCGCCCACTGGGCCATGGGCGCCCGGACCAGGTTGACGGCCCCCAGGCCGATGAGCGGGCCCACGGCTGCTGCGAGACCGAGGAAGCCCGAGGCCGTTCCGCGACGATGCAGCGGCACCTGGTCCGCCATGAGCGCGCTGGACGCGGCGAGCTGGAAGTTGAACACCGCGCACACCACGCTCCAGATCACCACCACCTGCCACACCTCGGCGGTGAAGGTCAGTGAGAACAGGATCAGGGAGCCGATGAGGCCGCCGCTGAGGATCCACGTGCGCCGGCGACCGAACCGCGCGACGGTGCGGTCGCTGAGGCGCCCTCCAAGAGGGTTCGCGAACATGCCGACCAGGGCCCCGAACCCCGAGACGACACCCAGCGCCGCCTCCGCCTCGTTGGCCGCGATGCGCGTCAGGTGGAGCGTGAGCAGGAGCTGGAGCGGGGTGAGGAGGGCGACCAGCGCACCCACGTTGGACGCGAGGATCGCCACGATCAGCCGGGGGAAAGGGGTCGCAGGGCGCGGCGTGAGTGTCGTCCCGACGGTCGGGACGGGGGAGACGGTCATGTGCACTCCTTCGGGCAGGCGCCCGACGGCGGGCGCGGCCCCAGGATTGTGCTTATCAACTTATAAGTCAAGTAGGTAAGTTGCTCAATCGATGACCCCATGTCTTCATGCCTGT
>DAMBCY010000369.1:0-4309 GCA_032056255.1 Cellulomonas sp.
CGCCGGCGGCGGACGCGCTCAGGGCGAGGACGGCGCACCCGGAGGCGTCCGTCGTGGCGGCGCGCACCGGCGCCCCGTCCGTGCGGGTCACGGTGGCCGTCACGCCCTCGACCGGCCGGCCGCGGTCGTCGCCGACCGCCACCGCGACGAGCGCGTCGTCCGACGTCGGCGCCGTCTCCTTGTGCGGGGCGAACAGCTGCCGCAGCACGTACGGCGCCGCCGCGCCCATGTCCTCCCACGTCACGGTCACGGACACCTCCGTGGCCTGCTTCGTGGCGTAGGCGGAGCCGCCCTCGCACGGCGACGTCTCCCCCAGGTGCCGCAGCGTGGCGGCGCGGCGGACGGTGTAGGTCGTGCCGTCGATCACGTACCCGTCCGGGTCGCCCGCGGCGAGGGCGTCGTCCACCGGGTGCGCGTTGGTGACGAGGCCCTCGCCGATGACGGCCTCGACCTCCGCCGGGGAGATCGCCAGCCGCTGCCGGACGAGGTCGAGCTCCCGGGCGGCGAGGCCGGCGGCCGCCACGCGGGACCGGTTCGCGACCGTGGCCGCCTGGCCCTGGACGACGGCTGCCGTGCCCACGGCCGCCATGAGGCCGAGCAGCAGCGCGGCGACCACGACCTCGACCATGGTGGCGCCGGCGTCGCCGGTGGGGCGGTGCCGCGGTGGGCGGGGTGGCACGGGACGTCCTCTCGGGGGGGTCGGGGTGGCTGCGGGGTGGGCGAGGTAGGCTCGCGCACCCGGGTGGGGCCGCACGCACCGCGGCCCCACCCGGGTCCGGTCAGCGACCGGTCAGGGCGACGGCGTCACGACGCCGGTTCAGGAGCACGTCCCCTTGCTCATCCCGCCGGAGCCGGTGTACTTCCAGTCCTTCTGCTGACCGTCGGCGTGCGTCACACCGATGCACCAGTCGGTCCGGGTGAACGCCGGCCCACCGTCCTCGGCCTTGACCGCGTTCTGCTGCATCTCGACGTTCGCGGTCGACGGGCCGAGGTCCTGGCCCGTCGGGTTCGCGGTGGTGGTCAGCACGTAGCGACCGTCGGTGATGGTGATCGCGAGGCCGACGAGCTCGGCGTCCGTGTTGTCCACGAAGAGCGTCGAGATCTCCTTCCCGAGCGTGGTCACGTCCGACTTCGCGGCCGTGTCGTTCGCCTTCGCGCGCTGGTTGAGGAACAGCGGGATCGCGACGGCCGCCAGGATGCCGATGATGATGATGACGACGAGGAGCTCGACGAGCGAGAAGCCCTCGTCCCTCTTCGTGTCCTCGGTGATGCGCCTGAGCATGGGGCTCTCCTTCGTTGGTGCACGGTCGCCGGCTGAAGGCACTGCTCGGACCGCCTGCCGGCCGGCGGTCCGCGTCTGGCGACCCCGGGCGTGCGTCACTGCACGGCGTCCGAGATCGAGAAGATGGGCATGTAGAGGCCGAGGAGCATCGCGCCGACGACCACGCCCACGAACAGGATCAGCAGCGGCTCGATGACGCTGGTCAGCGCCGCGGTCGCGGCGTCGACCTCCTCGTCGTAGAAGCCCGCGACCTTGCCGAGCATGGTGTCCAGCGACCCCGAGTCCTCCCCGACCGCGACCATCTGGCGCAGCATCGTCGGGAACATCTCCTCGGCGGCGATGGCGTCGCCGAGGGTGGCACCGTCGCGCACCTCGTCGCACACCCGGGCGACGGCCTCCTCGACCACGACGTTGCCGCTGGTGGCCCCGACCGTCTCCAGCGCGGGCACGACGGGGACCCCGACGCGGGTCATCGTCGCGAGGTTGCCGCTGAACCGGGACAGCGCCACCTTGGTCTGCAGCGGCCCGAGGACCGGCATGCGGAGCCGGACCGGGTCGAGCCGGCGACGGACCGCGTCGTCGTTCTTGTGCCGGCGCCACCACCACGTCAGGACGACGACCGCGACGACCAGCGGGACGCCGGCCACCTGCATGGTGTCGGCGGCGCCGACCAGCACCTGCGTCGCCCACGGGAGCTCCGCCCCCATGTCCGCGTACATGTCCGAGAAGATCGGGACGATGAACAGCAGCATCGCCACGACGGCCAGCACGGCCATCGCGAGCACGACCGCCGGGTAGGTCATCGCCCCCTTGATCGTCCGCCGCAGCGCGATCTCCTTCTCCAGCGTCGTGGCGACCGACGCCAGCACCTCGTCCAGGAACCCGCCGGCCTCCCCCGCGCGCACCATCGCGAGGGTCACGGGCGAGAACACCTGCGGGTGCTGCCCGAGCGCGTGCGACAGGGACTCCCCGTCGCCGACCTCCTGCTCGATCGCCTGCAGCGTCTCCTCGATGGGCTGGCCCGCGCTCTGGGTGCGCAGCACCGCCAGCGCCCGGGGCAGCGCGAGGCCGGCGTCGACCATCGTGGCGAGCTGCCGCAGCGCGACGGCGACGTCCTTCGGCCTCGGGCGCCTCGTGCCGAGGCTGATCTCCCGGTTCAGCCCGGTGCTCGCGACCGGGGCGATCGCGGTGGCCATCATGCCGAGGTCGCGCAGCCGGGCGGCGACCGCCTGCTCGTCGGACGCCTCGATCCGGCCGGTGACGGCCTTGCCGTCGCGGCCGAGGATCGTGTACTCGAACGTCTGCGTGCTCACGGTGTCCTCCTCATGCCCGGGCTCCGCCGGGGACCGTGCGGGCGCTGCGGCCGCACATCTGGGCGTACTGGTCGGGCTGACGGGCCCGGCCGGCGCCCTCCTCGAACGTGATCTCCCCGCGCCGGACGAGATCGGCGAGGCTCTGGTCGAGCGTCTGCATGCCCTGGTCGGTGCCGGAGTGCAGCACGGAGTACAGCTGGTGCAGCCGGCCGTCGCGGACGAGAGCGCGTACCGGTGCCGTCGCGACGAGGACCTCGACGGCCACCGCGCGGCCCTCCCCGTCGGCGCGCCGGCACAGGGTCTGCGACACGATCCCCTGGAGCGAGGCGGAGAGCTGGGTGCGGACCTGCGTCTGCTGGTCGCCGGGGAACTCGTCGACGATGCGGTGGATGCTCGACGCCGCGTCCTGGGTGTGCATCGTGCCGAGCACGAGGTGCCCGGTCTCGGCGGCGCGGAGCGCGATGCCCATCGTCTCGGCGTCCCGCATCTCGCCGATCACGATGATGTCGGGGTCCTGGCGCAGCGCGCTGACGAGCGCGGCCCGGAACGAGTGGGAGTCGGTCCCGACCTCCCGCTGGGTGACGATGCTGCGCCGCGAGCGGTGCAGGAACTCGATCGGGTCCTCGATCAGGATGATGTGGTCCGACCGGGACGCGTTCGCCAGGTCGACGACCGAGGCCATCGTGGTCGACTTCCCGGATCCCGTCGGACCGGTGACCAGGACCAGGCCGCGGGGCAGCGTGGCGAACTGCTGCACCACCCCGGGGATGCCGAGCTCGTGCAGCGATCGGATCTCCGACGGGATGAGCCGGAACGCCGCACCGAGGCCGTCGCGCTGCCGGAAGACGTTGACCCGGAACGAGCTGCCCTGGCCGACGGTGTGCGACAGGTCGAGCTCGAGGTCGCGCTCGAACCGCTCCGCCTGGTGCTCGGTGAGGATCGTCGGCAGCGTCACCCGCAGGTCGTCGTCGGTGAGCACCGGCCAGCCGGGCACCGCGGCGATGTTCCCGTGCACCCGGTACGCCGGCGGCAGGCCGGCCGCCAGGTGCACGTCGGACGCACCGGCGGACACGGCGCCCGCCAGCAGGCCGTCGAGGTCGAAGACGCCGGCGCTCACACGACCACCCGCAGGATCTCCTGGATGGACGTCGAGCCCGCGGCGGCCTTGTGCCAGCCGTCGTCGCGGAGCGTGACCATGCCCTCGCGCAGCGCCGTGCGGGAGATGTCCCGCGCGGGCGCCCCGCCGACGGTGAGCCGCTCGACCTCCGCCGACACGGACATCACCTCGTGCAGCGCGATCCGGCCCCGGTACCCGGTGCCGGAGCAGGCGACGCAGCCGACCGCACGGAACAGCTCCGGGATCGGCTCGCCGTCGATCCACGGGAACGAGGCCGCGACGAGCTCCTCGGGCGTCGGCAGGTAGGCCTCCCGGCACCGGTCGCAGAGCCGCCGCGCCAGCCGCTGGGCGACCACGCAGTCCAGCGCGGAGCCGACGAGGTACGGCTCGATCCCCATCTCCACCAGCCGCGTCACCGCCGAGGGGGCGTCGTTGGTGTGCAGCGTGGAGAGCACCATGTGCCCGGTGAGCGAGGCCTCGATCGCGATCTGCGCGGTCTCGTGGTCGCGGATCTCCCCGACCAGGACGACGTCCGGGTCGGACCGCAGGATCGAGCGGAGCGCGCCGGCGAACGTCAGCCCGGCCTTCGCGTTGACC
>DAMBCY010000370.1:0-4299 GCA_032056255.1 Cellulomonas sp.
TGCTCATCGGTGCTCCTTCGTGGTGGTGCGGGCGGTGTGGATGTCGAGTTGGCGTCGTGCGTTCGCGGCGCCTCTCGCGTAGGTGGCTGCCTGGTCGGGGTGGACGGTGAGGGTGTCGCTGCGGTTGTCGTCTGCGGCCTTGGTGTCGGCGACGCATCCGGTGCAGAGCCCGTCGACGAGCCGGACCGCGATGCCGTGGACGTCGCACTTCGGCCTCTGGGGTGCGCGCGCCTCGGCGACGGGGAGGCCCATCCAGTGCGTGCCGTCCTGGTCGAACACGGCAGGGGTGCGGAGGTCGTCGCGTCGGGTGAACCGGATGAGCGCGGTCGCGAGCTCGTCCACGGGTGCGCGGTGCCTGGCGCGGTGGAGGGCGGCCGCGATGCCCGGGACGTCCCAGTCCGGGCGGATCGTGTTGGTGAACACGGCGAGGGCTCGTGCCTGCGCGGAGTTGATCTGGCCGGCATGCATCACGCGTCTCCCGTCTCGCGCGGTACGGAAGGTGACGATCCATGCATGAAGTAGCCCGACGGGTGCCCCTGTTCCCCTGTTCCCCTGTTCCCCTGTTCCCCTGTTCCAGGCGCGAGGGTTCGCGAGGCTTCGCGAACATTCGCGACCGAGGCGCCGATCGTCGAGTCCTTGTAGTTGCGCGTGCCGTCTGGCCTGGGGAAACGCCCCGGCTGGGGCTTGTCGACGCGCTGGAACGATTCCCAGAACGCGAGGTAGAGCAGCGGGGTGCCGTCGGCCTCGTACCGCCACAGCAGACCGGCGTCGGCGAGGTGGGAAACGGCTTCGGACACCCTCGCGAGGGTTCGCGAGGGCTCGCGAATGGCGTCGCGCTGGAACAGGTCGCCGATGATCAGCTCGACGTCGTCCTTCCCGACGCCGTTGTCGTCGACGTAGGACTCGAGGCCCTTGAGGACGAGTCGGGCGTCCCACGACACTGACGCGATCCGAGAGGACCGCCAGAACTCGGGCTTGGTCGACCGGATCCTCACCGTGTCACCTCGCCTGGTCGGAGCTGCTCGGTGATCGCGGCGAGGAGTGCGTCGTCGGGGCGCCAGAGTCCGAGTCGACCGGTCGCGGGGATCGGGCGGGGCAGCGGGCGCGGGTTTGCCAGGACGAGGTGGTGGTGGTCCGGCATCGCCCACGACGAGCAGAAGTCCCCGTTGTACGCGTCGGCGGTCTCCCACTTCCACGGCTTGTGCCAGCACTCGTAGGAGCGGTGCGCGTCGACAAGATCGACGACGCCGATCACGGCACCGAGAGTCGTACTCCACGCGGGGATCGAGTCGGCACGGAACATCGCGGCCTCGACGTTCGGGTCGGTCCACGCGGAGCCGTCGGCGATCCTCAGGCCGGCGTGGATGGCGACGGGGCCACGGTACGGGCCGAGGGACCGCACCCGGTTCTCGACGTCCTTGCCGCCGTGGACGATCGCCCACGCCCACGGCTGCTTCACGGTCAGGACCCTCATCGGGCGCCCTCCTTCCTGTTGTCGGTGCCGGACATCTGGTGCCCGTAGAGCTGCTGGTGTCGACGTCGGCCGGCGGGGGTCGTGGTGTCGGGGCGCCCGCACCGGCAGATGACGACGCGGCCCTCGGACAGGGCGCGCGCGACCTGCTGGACCTCTTCGTCGCGGGTCATGGGCGCTCCCCGGTGAGGAGGGCGACTAGGTCGCCGAGGGTGCACGTGACGTACTGCTCGGCAGGGTCCGTGGTGCCGCGGCGCTTGTGGATCACGAGCCCGACGAGGGCGTCGTCGTTCCCGGCCTCGATGTGCGCCTCACGGACCCACCCGGACAGGTCGAGACGGGAGACGTCCTTGAGCTCGAGGACGATGCGGTGCCCGTGGACGCGGAGACCTGCGATGTCGCCGCGGTCCTTGGCGCCGGTCTTGACGCGCCGGTCGATGCGGTCGTCGTCGAAGACGCGGGCGAGCCAGTCGGCGATGGACCGCTCGAAGCGGGTGCCGGCGGCGCGCGCTGAGGCACGGGATCGGGTCACGGGGTCCTCCTTGTCTTGGTCGCGGCCTGCGCTGTGAGGACGCGGCCGCGCTGGACGTCTGGGGTGTCCTCGGGGTGCCGGGCGAGGGCGGCGAGACGCTCGACGTCCGCCCCGGTGTGGAGGTGCCGGACCCAGTCCGCACCCGTGATCCGGTCCCGGGCGGCTTCGAGCACTGCCGCCTGGTGAGCGGCGATCTCCGCGGCCGCGGTGCGGGCCCGCTGGGTCATGCGGGCGTAGTCCTGCACGGACGGTGCGCGCCTCACGACCGGCTCCTGCGGCGCGCGAGGGACTCCCGCTCCGTGGGGGTCAAGCCACCCCGCATCCCGAACCGGGTCGTCCTGCCCCTCGGTGGACATCGCGTCGGCGAGGCACGCGTCGATCACGGGGCAGCCGCGGCAGATCGACCGCGGCTCGTCCCACTCGTCCTCTCGCGGGGTGTGGGTGTCGTCCGGCTCGAACACGACCGGGTCGACGTCCCGGCACTCCGCGCGCTCCCGCCAGTCCGCGCCCCGGTCGTACCCGGGCGCCTGCATGGCGGACCTGGTCACCGTGAACGCCGTCAGGGTGCTCATGCGGTCGCCTCCCCGAGGTCGAGGGCGCGGTCGCGCAGCCGGGTCCGCAGCGAGAGGTCGAGGTAGTCGGCGTTCAGGTCGATGCCGACGTATCGGCGGCCGTGGCGCGCGGCGGCCAGCCCGGTGGTGCCGGAGCCGGAGAAGGGATCGAGGACGGTGCCGCCGGGGCGGCAGCCGGCCACGACACACCGCTCGGCCAGGGCCAGGGGCATGGTCGCGAAGTGCGCGCCAGTGAACGGCCGGGTTGCGATCGTCCAGACGTCGCCGGGGTTGCGCCCCGCAGGGTGTCCATCCACACCGAGGTCATCTCGCGCGGCGGTCGACCACGACTGGCGCGGCTGGTCCTGACGGGGCGTCTCGTCAGTGGGCCGACCACCGGGGCGGCGCTGTGGACGCATGGTGTGCGGCTCACGGATCGCGTCGAGGTCGAACCAGTACGACGGGCCCTTGGTCAGCAGGAACACGTGCTCGTGCTTGGCCGAGGGCCGGTCGGCCACCGACTCCGGCATGCCGTTCGGCTTGGCCCATATGACCTCCGAGCGCAGCAGCCAGCCCGCGTCGATCGCGGCGAGAGCCACACGCCACGGGATGCCGAGCAGCGACTTGTACGGGGCGTGCGCGGTCATGTTCCGCTGCACCGGGTACCCGACGGGCTGGACGTTGCGGCCGCGGTTCTTGGTGAACGCCCGGCCTGCGTTGGCCCGCCCCGCGTAGGAGTCGCCGAGGTTCAGCCACAGCGTGCCGTCTTCGGCGAGCACGCGGCGCGCCTCGCGGAGGACCGCGACGAGAGCGTCTACGAACTCCTGCGGGCTCTCCTCGGCGCCGAGCTGACCGTTGACGCCGTAGTCCCGCAGCCCGAAGTACGGCGGGGACGTCACGACGCAGTCGATCGACGCCGAGGGCAGGGTGCGCAGTACCTCGAGCGCGTCGCCGTGGTGGAGGGTCACGGTGTCGTCGGTGAAGTACGGGGCGGTCATGCGGCCACCGCCTCGCCGGTGATGGCCTCGACGACGGTCGCGATGAGGTCGCGGGCCGCGGGCGGGGTGACGGCGTTGCCGGAGAGCTTGACCTGCTCGCGGCGGTTCCCGGTCATGACGTAGTCGGCGGGGAACGCCATGGCCTGCTTGATCTCGGATGGCTCGAGCATCCGGAAGCGGACGTCGTTGATGTTGACGGTGCGGCCGGCCAGGAGGGACTGGTGGCCGTGGGTGGTGATCGTGCGGACGGGCTCGGTGGCCGGCGTCGTCATCTCGGCGCCGCCCTGGTTGTTCCGCATGATCAGGGCGTGGCGGTCGACCGTGGTGACGGTCGGGAGCGCGCGGCCGGACGACTGCACCTGGCCGTTGCCGTAGTACGGCATCACCAGGCCGTGGTGGTTCCCGGACGCGGTGACGGTCGCGAGTGGGTCGGACGCGGGCCTGGCCGTGGAACCGCCGCCGCGGAGCTCGGCCAAGAACGGCGGGAGCGCGACGCCGGTCTCGTTGCGGGTTGTCATCGTCCGCATCGCGTCGCGACCGGAGCGGGGCTCCTTGCCGTCGCGGCCCTCGACCGGGACCATCACGGGGTCGTAGGCGATGCCCTTGGACTCGCGGGTGTGCATGGTCCGCAGGACGTCGTCGACGGGCCACGCCCGGTAGTAGGAGGACGGGTCGCCGAACCCGGGGTGCTTCGGGTCGGCGGCGTCGTACTGGTTGCCGCCGTGCTCGACGTGGATCGGCGTCCAG
>DAMBCY010000371.1:0-4288 GCA_032056255.1 Cellulomonas sp.
TCCGGCACCGGCAAGACGACCCTGCTGCTCACCCTGGCGGGCTTCCTGCCCGGCCGGGGCGGCGAGCTGCTGCTCGACGGCGTCCCGCTCCCGGCCGTCGACGCGGCCGCCCGGCTGTCCCGGCTCGCGCTGACCACCGAGGACGCGCACGTCTTCGAGACCACCGTGCTGGAGAACCTGCGCGTCGCCCGCGGGGACGCCACCGCGGGCGAGGCGCGCGCGGCGCTGGACCGGGCCGGCCTCGGTGACTGGCTCGCCGGGCTGCCCGACGACGTCGGGACCCTGCTCGGGCCGGACGCGCGGAGCGTCTCGGGCGGCGAACGCCGCCGGCTGCTGCTCGCCCGCTCGCTGCTGGCGGCGGCGCCGCTGCTGCTCGTGGACGAGCCCGCCGAGCACCTGGATCCTCGCACCGCCGACCGCCTCGTCGCGGACCTGCTCGCCGCGCCCCGCACGGAGGGGGGCCGCGGCGTCCTGCTGGTCACCCACCGCCTGACGCCGCTGGCCGCCGCCGACGAGGTCCTCGTGCTCCGGGACGGCCGGGTCGCGGCGCGCGGGACGCACGCGCACCTGATCGCCACCGACGCCCAGTACCGTGAGGCGCACGCGAGCGAGCAGCACGACCGTGAGACGGAGACATGGCCGACGACCTGACGACGCCGGACGCAGAGACCGGCTCCACCACGACCACCGGCGTCACGACGACGATCCACGTCCGCGAGCCCGGCGGCCGGTCCCACGTCGAGCTCGGCACCGCCCAGGAGTCGGGCGACGAGCTCGCCGACGTGCTGGACGCCGTGCTCTCCGTCGCGTCCGGCCTGGAGCTCCCCGGCGTCCTCGAGCGGTTCGTGCGCGTCTCCGTCGAGCTGACCGGCGCGAGGTACGGCGCGATCAACGTCCTGGACTCCCGCGGCGAGTCGACCACCTTCGTGCAGACCGGCGTCCCGGCGACGACCGCCGCGCTCATGGGGCACCCCCCGCACGCGCAGGGCGTGCTCAGCCAGATCCCGGCGACCGGTGTGCTGCGGCTGGACGACCTGACCGACCACCCCGCGTTCCGGGGCTGGCCCGCCGAGCACCCGCCGATGGGCTCGTTCCTGGGCGCGGCCGTCCGGGTGCGCGACCAGGTGTACGGCTACCTGTACCTGTCCGAGAAGGACGGCGGGTTCACCGACCGGGACTCCCGGACCGTCATCGCCCTCGCGGCCACCGCGGGCGTCGCCGTCGCGAACGCCCAGCTGTACGCCGACGGCGCCCGGCGCGAGCACTGGCTGCGCGCCGGCCAGGACATCACCACCATGCTGCTCTCCGGGGCGGACGAGGAGGAGGCGCTGGCGCACATCGCCGCCACCGCCCGCGAGGTCGCCGACGCCGACACGGCCGCGCTCGCCCTGCCCGGCGTCGCGGGCGAGCTGCTGATCGAGCTCGCCGACGGCCACAAGGCGGAGACGCTGGTCGGGGCGATGCTCACCCCCGGCGGACCCACGTGGTCCGTCATGGAGGACGGCACCGGCCTCCTGATGGACTCCCTCGCGAAGTCCCGCCGGATCACGGTCCCCGCGATGCGCTCGTTCGGGTCCGCCATCTTCGCCCCGCTGCAGACCTCGGGCCGCGGCGTCGGCGTGCTGATCCTGCTGCGGCGGATCGGGTCGATGACGTTCGAGCAGAACGACCTCGCCACCGCGGAGTCGTTCGCCGCCCAGGCCGCCCTGGCGTTCGTGCTCGCGGAGGCCCGGCACGCCCAGGACCTGGCGGCGCTGCTGGACGAGCGCGAGCGGATCGCCCGCGACCTGCACGACCTCGCCATCCAGCAGCTGTTCGCCACGGGCATGCAGCTCGAGACGGTCCGCCGCCGGGCCGCGCGGGGCGTCGACCCCGGGGAGCTCACCAGCATCCTCGAGGAGGCCCTGGACAACGTCGACGCCTCGGTGCGGCAGATCCGCCAGATCGTGTTCGCGCTGCGCGACCCGGACGCCGCGGTCGGCATCGTCGAGCGGCTGCGCCGCGAGGCCTCGCTCGCCCGCACCGGGCTGGGCTTCGCGCCCTCCCTGGTGGTCTCCCTCGACGGCGAGGCGGTACCGGACGGCGACTACATCATCGCGGACCTCGTGGACGAGCGGATCGGGCCGGAGCGCACGGACGACGTCGTCGCTGTGGTGCGCGAGGGTCTGGCGAACGCGGCCCGGCACGCGCACTCGTCGTCGGTGAGCGTGCGGGTCTCCGTCGGCGGTGCCGGCCCCACCGGGCACGTGCGCATCGAGGTCGAGGACGACGGGGTCGGCCTGCCCGTCACCCGCGACCGGCGGTCGGGCACGGGGAACCTCGCCGCGCGGGCACGGCAGCACGGCGGCACGTTCTCGATCGGCGTGGCGCCCGCCGGGTCGGGCACGCTGCTGTCCTGGCAGGTGCCGCTCGGCTGAGCCGCGCCGTCCCGGTCAGGAGTGGCCGGTCTCCGCGCGCCACCCGCTGTGCCGGCGCGCGGCGACCCACGCGGCGACCTGCGTGCGGCGCTGCAGCCCCATCTTCGCGAGCAGCGACGTGATGTGGTTCTTCACGGTCTTCTCCGCGACCCCGAGCCGCTCGGCGATCTCGCGGTTCGACAGGCCGTCGCCGATCAGGTCGAGCACCTTGAGCTCGCTCGGCGTGAGGTTCTCGGTCGGGTCCTCGTGGCCGGCACGGCGACGCGTCACGGTGCGCTCGTCCAGCAGCGTCCGCCCCGCCGCGACCGCGCGGATCACGTCGGTGATCTCCGCGCCCCGCACGCTCTTGAGCAGGTAGGCGGAGGCCCCGGCGTCGAGCGCGGCCGCCAGCGCGTCGTCGTCGTCGAACGAGGTCAGGACGATCGCCCGCGCGGACGGCAGCGTGACCTTGACCTGCGTCATGAGGTCGATGCCGGTGCCGTCCGGCAGCTGCAGGTCGACGAGGAGCACGTCGGGGTGCACCAGGCCGGCCCGGCGGACGCCGTCGGCGACCGAGCCGGCCTCGGCGACCACCTTCATGCCGTCGGCTCGCTCGACGACCTCCGCGATCCCCCGTCGCACGACCTCGTGGTCGTCGACGATCATCACGGCGATCGGCCCGGTGCGGGCCGGCTGGACTGCGCTGTTCGTGGCGGACACGAAGGCATCGTATCGACCCATCGGTGCCCTGGCCCGCAGCTCCGCACGGCGGGTCCGCCCGGCGCGGGGCGCGAGCCGCCCTGCCGCCCCCGCGCGCCACCTGGCGTCGCGCGCCCCGGTGCGGGACGCTGCGGGGATGACCACCGTCCTGCTGCCCTCGTCGATCGCGCTCTCCCCCGCTCTCCCGGACGGCGTCCGCACCGCCACCTACGACGTCGGGCAGCCGGTGCCCGACACCCTCGCCGACGCGGACGCGCTCGTCGTCTGGGGCAACGCGACCGCCGAGCTCGCCGACGCCGCCCGCCGCATGGGCCGGCTCCGCTGGGTGCAGACGCTCGCCGCGGGACCGGACCAGGTGCTCAGCGCGGGCTTCGCGCCCCACGTGCGGATCACCTCCGGACGCGGGCTGCACGACGGCCCGGTCGCGGAGCACGCGCTGGCCCTGGTGCTGGCCGCGGCCCGCCGGTTGCCGGAGCTCGTGCGCGCGCAGGACCAGCACCGCTGGGCCGCCGAGCTCGGCGGGATGCAGCGGCTGCCGCACGAGGGCGGCGAGTTCCGTTCCCTGGCCGGCGCCCGGGTGCTGGTCTGGGGCTTCGGCTCGATCGCGGCCCGCCTGGCCCCGATGCTGACGGTGCTCGGCGCGCAGGTGATCGGCGTGGCCTCCCGGCCCGGCGAGCGCGCGGGGTACCCGGTCATCACCCCGGCCGAGGTCCCCGAGGCGCTCCCCGGCACGGACGTGCTCATCGGCATCCTGCCCGCCACGCCCGCGACCCGGCGGGTGATCGACGCCCGGGTGCTCGGCCGCCTGCCCCGGCACGCGTGGGTGGTCAACGTCGGCCGCGGCACGACGCTCGACGAGGACGCCCTGCTCACCGCGATCCGCGAGCACCGGATCGCCGGGGCGGCGCTCGACGTGTTCGAGACCGAGCCCCTGCCCACCGACTCCCCGCTCTGGGACGAGCCGCAGGTGCTCATCACCCCGCACGCCGCGGGCGGACGCCCGGTGGGGGCCGATACGCTGCTGCAGGACAACATCGCGTCGTTCGTCCGGGACGAGCCGCTGCGCAACCTCGTCACCCGCTGACGGGGTCCGGACGACGTCGGCACGTCGGGAGGGCTGGCGATGGTGGCAGCGAAGAAGACCGAGATCATCGACGGCTTCACGATCAAGT
>DAMBCY010000372.1:0-4264 GCA_032056255.1 Cellulomonas sp.
CCGGTGGTGAAGCCGCCGAACGTGTCGTCGCCGACCCGCGCGACCAGGGACGTCGGGACGCCGAGCCGGGCCAGGCCGCACGCGGCGATGGACGCGCTGCCCCCGAGCACCAGGTCGCCCCGGTCGAGGAGCTGCTCGGCCTGGCCGAACCGGGGGACGACGTCCCCGGTCAGCACCAGGTCGACGTTGGCGTCGCCCGCGACGAGCACGGGTCGGGCCGCGGGCGCGGCGGACACGGCGGGCGGGTCGGGCTGGTCGAGCACAGAGGTCATCCCTTCAGGCCGGAGAACGTCATGGTCGCGATGAACTGCTTCTGCGCGACCACGAAGAACACGATGAGCGGCAGCGTCGCGATGACGTTCCCGGCCATGAGCAGGGACCAGTCGGTGCGTCGCGCGCCGGAGAAGTTGGTGATGCCGAGCTGCAGCGTGAAGTTCGCGCTGTCGTTGATGGCGATCAGCGGCCACACCAGGTCGTTCCACGAGCTGAGCAGCGTGAAGATGGCCAGCGTCGCCATCGCGGGCTTCGCCAGCGGCAGCACGATGCGCCAGAACAGCCCGAGCCGCGTGCAGCCGTCGAGCACGGCGGCCTCCTCCAGCTCGGCGGGCAGCGACAGGAAGAACTGCCGCATGAGGAAGATGCCGAACGCCGAGGCGAGCCACGGCACGATCGCGGCGCCGAGGGTGTCGATCAGGCCGACGCGGGCGAACATCACGTACGTCGGGACCATGAGCAGCTGGGTGGGGATCATGATCGTGGCGACCACGGCGAAGAACCCGAACGACCGCCCGGGGAACGTGAGCCGGGCGAAGCCGTACCCCGCCAGGGAGCAGAGCACCAGGTGCGACGCGACGCCCACCCCCGACACGAGGACCGTGTTGAGCGTCCAGCGCAGGATGTCGGACTCCTGGAACAGCCGCGTGAAGCCCTCGAGGGTGAGGTGCGACGGGAAGAACCGCGGCGGGTAGGTGTTGATCTCCGACCGCGGGGTCAGGGCGGTGAGGAACATCTGCACGAACGGCAGCGCGAACAGCAGCGCGACCGGGGCGAGCAGCAGGTGCCACAGCCGGGAGCGCCGGCCGGCGCGCCGGGCGGGGGCGTCGTCGACAGCACCGGGGGCCACGCGCGTGAGGGTCTCGACGGCCATCAGAACGCCTCCGTCCTCGAGCGGCGGGACAGGAGCAGGACCCCGCCCGTGATGAGCAGCGTGACCGCGAACAGCGCGTAGGCGACGGCCGAGGCGTAGCCGAACTCGAAGCCCTTGAACGCCTTGTCCCACAGGTAGTAGACGATCGTCTCGGTCGCGTTGAGCGGCCCGCCGCGGGTCGTCGTGTAGACGAGGTCGAACAGCTGGATCGCCCCGACGGCCTGCCAGATCGTGACGAACACGGTGACCGGCGCGAGCTGCGGGAACGTCACGTGCCAGAACGCCTGCCACCGGTTCGCCCCGTCGATGCGGGCCGCCTCGGTGAGCTCGGCCGGGATGTCCTGCAGCGCCGCGAGGTAGATGACGGTGGTGAACGCGGCCTGGCCCCATAGGGACATGATCGTGATGACGACCATCGCCTGGCTCGGGTCCTCCAGCCAGGCCTGCTGCGGCAGGTGCAGCGCGCGCAGCACCGTGTTGGCCAGCCCGAACTGCGGGTTGAACAGGTAGGTCGTGAGGATGCCCGTGGCCGCGGCGGACGCGACGAACGGCAGGAAGATCGCGGTCCGGTAGAAGCCGATGAGGAGCAGCCGCCGGTTCAGCAGCACCGCGAGGCCGACGCCCAGCAGCACCGAGGCGGGCACGAACAGCACCGTGTAGAGCAGCGTGTGCGTCACGTCCTGGGCGAGCTCGGCGTCGGTGATCAGCCGCGCGTAGTTCGCGAACCCGACGTTCTCCGGGGTGCTGAACCCGTTCCAGTCCTGCAGCGAGAGCACGAACGCCCAGACCGCGGGGAAGATCGACAGACCGAGCACGATCACGACGGCGGGGGCGACGAAACCCCAGCCGACGAGTGCGTCCCCGAGCCGCCGGCGGCGCTGCGGCCGGTCGCCCGCCACCCGGGCCGGGGCGTGCGCGCGGGGCAGCAGGGCCCCGCGGCGCGCCCCGGTCCCGCGGGCGGGAGCGGCGGTCCCGGACATCAGTCCGCCAGCGCCTGGTCGGCCTGCGCCGCGGCGTCCTGGAGCGCGGTGGCCGGGTCGCCCTGCCCCTGCAGCACCTGCGAGATCGCGGTGCCGATCGCCTCGGAGACCCCGACGTACCCGGAGACCGTGGGCCGGGCGTGCTTCGTGTTCTCCGCGTTGGCGGCCATCACGTCGAGCCCGGGCATCTGCGCGACCTGGGCCTGGAACTCGGGGGAGTCGACCTCGGAGGGGCGCAGGGGCAGGTTGCCGTACGCGACGTTCCACCGGACGTCCTGCTCGGGCGCGGTGAGCCACTTCGTGAACTCGTACGACCAGTGCGCGCGGTTCGCGTCCTGGTGGTCGAACAGCACCCACAGGTCCGGCCCGGAGACCGTCTCGTGGTTGCCGTCCGTGCCGGGCAGCACGGTCACGCCGTACGCGGTGCCGACGTCCTGCAGCGTGTACAGCGCCCAGGGGCCGGAGGTGATCATGGCGATCCGGTCGGAGGCGAACAGGTCGAGGAACTTGGTGTCGGTCTGGTCCAGGTAGACCGACCTGTCCTCGACCGCCATGTCCCGCAGGTAGGTGAGCGCGTCGACGCCGGCCTCGGAGTCGAAGGCCGCCTCGGTGCCGTCCTCGGACAGCACCTCGCCGCCGCGCTGCCACAGGTGCGGCCAGAACTGCCAGGTGGTCTCCTCGCTGCCGGACACCGAGTACCCGTACCCGTAGGTGTTGGTGTCCGGGTCGGTCAGCGCGGCCGCGGCCTCCCGGAAGTCGTCCCAGGTCCAGTCCTCGTCGGGGTACGCGAGGCCGGCGGCGTCGAACACGGTGGTGTTGTAGATCAGCGACAGGTTGTCGACGACCGCGGGGAAGCCGATGGTCGCGCCGCCCCCGGGCTGCGCGGTCTCCCGGGCGGCGCCGGGCAGCGACTCCCAGTCGACCTCCGGGTCGGCGACCTGCTCCGTGATGTCCAGCGTGCGCCCGGACGCCGAGAGCTCCGACGCCCACGAGCCGAACGCGTACGAGATGTCCGGGTAGGTGCCGCCGGCGAAGCCCGCCGTCATCTTGCGCAGCAGCTCCTCCGTCGACGGCGCGCCCGAGGACACGTCGATCGTGACGTTCGGGTGCTCGGACTCGAACTCGTCGGCGAGGCCTTCGAGGATCGTCTGCGCCTGCTCGGCCTGACCGGTCCACCACGTGATCGTGGTGTCGGCCTCGGGGTCGAGGGTGGTCGAGGCGGCCGGGCTGCCGCCGCCGCAGGCCGTGAGGGCCAGGGTGGCGGCGGCGAGGGCCGCGGCGGCGGTGAGTGCGCGGGTGCGGGGGCGGACGAGGGCGGACAACGGTGTTCTCCTCTGGATCGGCGGCTGGCGGGACGGGCGGCGGGGCGGGGCCTGCCGTCAGGACAGGACGACGGAGCGGGTCAGGTGGCGCGGGGTGTCGGGGTTCAGCCCGCGGAGACCGGCGAGCGCGACGGCGAACCGCTGCGCCTGCACGAGCTGCACGAGCGGGTCGAGCGTCGTGGCCTCGACCACCGCCCCGGTGCGGGCGACGTCGGCGACCAGCGACGGGTCGACGCTGCCGAGGACGGTCACCAGGGACCCCTCGTGCGCGACGGCGACCGGACCGTGCCGGTAGTCCAGCGCGGGGTAGGACTCGGACCACGCCTGCGCGGCCTCGCGGACCTTGAGCGCGGCCTCCTGGGCCAGGCCGTACGTCCAGCCGTGGCCCAGGTAGACGACGTGGTCGATGC
The DNA here is from genome assembly GCA_032056255.1 of Cellulomonas sp. GTDB lineage: Bacteria > Actinomycetota > Actinomycetes > Actinomycetales > Cellulomonadaceae > Cellulomonas. Next base: position 3,860 of record DAMBCY010000372.1, read on the forward strand.
CCTCCGGACCCCGGGGCAGGGGCTCGGCGAGCGCGGCGCGCGCCTCGTCGACCAGGCCGGACAGGTCCTCGCCGAACGCGGCCCGGGCGATGGCCAGCGTGGTGGTCGGGAACCGGGTCTGCACGACGGACTGCTCGTCCGCCCAGTCCAGCAGCAGCACCTCGTCGACCGCGCGGGCGATCGGCGAGTCGGCCACGCCGGTGATCGCCACGGTGGTGGTGCCGGCGTCGACGAGCCCGAGCGCGGCGGACACCTCGGTGGTGGTGCCGGAGCGGCTGATGACGACGACCCGGTCGTACCGGCGGCCCGGCTGCCACTCGGACGCGTACGCCGCGTCGGTGACGCCGAGGCCGGCCCGCTCGCGCCGCAGCGCGATCGACTCGGCGACGAACGCGCTGGTGCCGC
>DAMBCY010000373.1:0-4231 GCA_032056255.1 Cellulomonas sp.
CACCCCGGGCCAACGCCGCACCCGTGTCCGCCATCCCCCGGTCGAACGCCCGACCATGACGCACCAACCGCTGCGCCGCGCGACGCGACCACGCCAACCGCAACGCCAGCTCATCACCGGCCACATCGGCGACCCGCGGCACCCCACCCGCGGTCGACCACGCCGGGTTCATCGACTCCCGCTGCCCCAGCAACCCCGCATACCGCGCCGCCACCGCATGCGACCACGACACCAACCGCACCGCAGCGGCAGCCAGCTCCACCAACCCCGCATCGGTGACCCCCGCCGGATCCACCTGCGTGAACACCCCCGCCAGCTCCGGCCCCGGCGCCACCCCCGCCACCCGCGGATCACCCTCCTCCGAGAAGAACACCCCCGGACGCGGCACGGGTTCCGCCTCCGGATCCGACACCAGGAAGGGAAACCGCGACAGCGGATCCGGCGGCGCGTCCACCAGCAACGGCGCGGTCGGGTCCGACGCGGTCAGGTCCGACGCGGTCAGGTCCGACGCCTTCACGTCCGGCGCGGTCGGGTCCGGCGCCTTCACGTCCGGCGCGGTCGGGTCCGGCGCCTTCACGTCCGACGCGGTCGGGTCCGACGCGGTCGGGTCCGGCGCGGTCACGTCCGGTGCGGCGGCGTCCGTCGCACCCTCCCCGGCACGTCCGGCAGCCCGTCCCGCACGCGCGACCCGCACGCCGCGCCCCGGGCGCACCCGGGTCGTCGTGGACGCCGAGAACAGGCGTCGCTGCAGGTCAGATGACATATACCCACCCTAGTGACGCGCACCGACACGATGCCGGTCGTCCAGCCCGGTCTGGGGACGACGGCCGGCGCGTCCGCTGCGGCACGCCGATGCCGTCGGAAACCCGCGCACACACGCCCCTTCGCCCGTCGCTCCGCCCGACCCGTCGCCCGCCCCTTCACCCGCCGCTCCGCCCGACCGTCCGCCTGCACCCCCGGCGGACCTCCAGCCGACCGCAAAACGACCGCAAGACGACCGCAGACCGACCCCCTGCCCACCCCCCGCCGGCCCCGCCGGCCTCCGACCGGCCTCCGGCCGACCGCCGGCCGACCGGCACCGACGAGACCCGACCGAACCCCGTCCTGGCCCCCGGCGGGCAGACCCTAGAATCGGGGGCCGTTCTCCCCGCCACCCCCGGAAGGCCGCCCCGCATGGACCTGCTCGTCGTCGGTGCCGGGCTGTTCGGGCTCACCGTCGCCGAGCGCGCTGCCGAGACCGGGCTGCGGGTCACCGTCGTGGACCGGCGCGACCACGTCGGCGGCAACGCCTGGAGCAGCGTCGACGCCGAGACCGGCATCGAGGTGCACCGGTACGGGTCGCACATCTTCCACACGTCGAACGAGCGCGTCTGGCGGTACGTCCGCCGGTTCACCGCGTTCACCGGCTACCAGCACCGCGTGTACTCCACCCACGCCGGGACCGTGTACCCGCTGCCGATCAACCTCGGCACGCTCAACCAGTTCTTCGGTGCCGCCATGGGCCCCGCCGAGGCGCGCGCGCTCGTCGCCCGGCAGGCCGCCGAGGTGGACCCCGCGACCATCGCGAACCTGGAGGACAAGGCGATCTCGCTGATCGGCCGGCCCCTGTACGAGGCGTTCATCCGGGACTACACCGCCAAGCAGTGGCAGACCGACCCCCGCGAGCTCCCCGCCTCCGTGATCGCGCGGCTCCCCGTGCGGTACACGTACGACAACCGGTACTTCGCGGACACGTACGAGGGGCTGCCCGCCGCCGGGTACGGGCCGTGGCTGGAGGCGATGGCCTCGCACCCGCGCATCGACGTGCGGCTCGGCACCGACTTCCTCGACCCGACGCAGCCGCTGTCGAAGGCCGCCGCGCGCGGCCAGGTGCCCGTCGTCTACACCGGGCCGGTCGACCAGTACTTCGAGCACCACTCCGGGCCGCTCGGCTGGCGCACGCTCGACCTGGAGACCGAGACGCTGCCCGTCCGGGACTTCCAGGGCACCAGCGTCATGAACTACGCCGACCTCGACGTGCCGTACACCTGGATCCACGAGTTCCGGCACTACCACCCGGAGCGCGAGGACCGGCACGCCCAGGACCGCACCGTGGTCATGCGGGAGACGTCCCGGTTCGCCGGGCCGGACGACGAGCGGTACTACCCCGTCGCGACGCCCGCGGACCGGGAGCGGCTGGCGGCGTACCGCGCGCTCGCCGCCGACGAGCCCGGGGTGCACTTCGGTGGTCGGCTCGGGTCGTACCTGTACCTCGACATGCACATGGCGATCGCGTCGGCGCTGTCGCTGTGGGACTCCGGGGTCGTGACGGCCGGTCGGTGAGCCGCGCTCAGCGCGCCCGCTCCGCCGGGACCCTTAGCCCGGCGGGCCGGTCCTGGGGGATCGGCACGAGGATGCGCAGCACGAACCAGCCGTCCTCGGCGTTCACCGTCATCGAGCCGCCGTACTTCTCCGCGGTGTAGCGGATCGACTTCAGCCCGTACCCGTGCCGCGACCGGTCGTGCCGGCGCGTGACGATGTCGCCGTCCTCGGTGCGCAGCTCGCCGGTGAAGTAGTTCTCGAAGGTCAGCAGCACGAACCGGTCCCGGGCGTACACCGCGACCTTGATCAGGCGGCGCTCCGGGTCCGGCACCGCCATGACGCCGTCGATCGCGTTGTCCAGCGCGTTGCCGAACACCGCCGCGACGTCCATCGCCGACATGAACTCGACCGCCGCGCCGTCCACGACGTACGTCAGGTCGATGCCGCGCTCGACGCACTCCAGGCTCTTCGTGGTGAGGATGACGTCGAGCACCCCGTTGCCGGTGTCCGCCTGGGCGGCGTGCCCCGCGATGCGGGCCTCCAGCTCGTCCAGGTAGGACGCCCGGCGGGACGGGTCGGCCTCCGCGCGGATGACGCCGATCTGGTGCTTGAGGTCGTGGTACTTGCGGTTGACGATCTCGATGCTGCGCTTGGACTGCAGGTACTGCTCGTGCTGGCGGCGGAGCATGTCGTCGATCGCGCGCACCTCCGCGCGCGCCCGGTGCTGCAGCCGCTGGCCCTGCTGGGCGTACAGCGCGACGAACCCGCAGAAGTCCACCAGCGTGCGGATGTAGAAGATCTCCGACCCGAGCCGCCCGCTGAACGGGGTGTTCGAGTTCAGGAAGCTGATGTTGCTCATGAAGAACGTCACCAGGGCGATGGCGATCGCCGACGCCAGCTCCCCCGCGGTGACGTCCAGCGGCACCGACGGGCGGAAGTGCCGGGACTCGATCACGGACACGCCGACGAACGACGCCGCGTACACCAGCACGCCGAAACCGACCTGCCACGCCAGGTCCGGCCGGCCCTCGGGCAGGAAGAAGAAGCAGTGCAGCTGCCAGTGCAGCGCCGCCACCAGCTCCGCGAGCACCAGCGCGCGCGCCGCGAAGTAGCCCGCGTCCCGCGTCGACACCTTCGCCGCCGTGACGATGAAGGCGAACATCACCGCGACCGCCGCGGCCATCCCGACGGTCCACAGCTGACGCGGCAGCAGGTCCGCGAGCTCCTGCACGCCGACCAGCACGCCGAGCGCCGCCACCGCGAGCACCACGAGGCGCGCCCGTGGCAGCCGGTGCCGGCGCAGCAGCACGTACACCACGCACGCCAGCCACTCCGCGATGGCCGTCAGCACCCGGGGGATGTCCGGCAGGGACTCCATCGACTCCATCACGCGGTCCGCGCGCCGAGGTAGTCGGTCAACGCCGCGAGGAACGCCTTCTTCCGGGACCGGCTGATCAGCAGGTCGTGCCCGCCGACCAGCAGCGCGCTGCTGCCGCTGACGCCCAGGACGTGCCGCAGGTTCACCAGGTAGCCGGAGTTGCTGCGGAAGAACGTCTTGCCCGCCAGCTGCTCCTCGAACCCCTTCAGCGGGCCGACCACCGAGTGCTTGCCGTCGACCGTGTGCACGGTGGTGCGGTGCTTCTGGCTCTCCAGGAACACGATGTCGTCGGTCGCGACCCGCACCAGCCCGCCCTCGACGGTGAGCAGCAGGTAGTCCGCCGACCGGCGGCGCAGGCGCGCGACCGAGCGCTTGATCTCCTGCGAGAACGCGAAGTAGGGCACCGGCTTCAGCACGTAGCTCAACGCGTCGACCTCGTAGCCCTTGATGGCGTACTGGGTCATGTTCGTGATGAAGATCAGCACGACCTCGGGGTCCACCTGCCGGATCTGCTCCGCGGCGCTGAACCCGTCGAGCCCGGGCATCTCCACG
>DAMBCY010000374.1:0-4230 GCA_032056255.1 Cellulomonas sp.
GGCCTGGCCGCGACCTGGTTGTGGCCGAAGCCGCAGGTCGGCAACACCCACCCGGGCGCCACGTTCCCGCTCGGCATGGTCTCCGCGTGCGCGTACTCCGGGGCGTACCCGACGGGCTACGGCCGGTACGACCTGTCCACCGAGGGGCTGCCGCCCGAGCTGCACACCACCCAGCGGGCGTCGGGGTTCACGCACTTCCAGCAGTCCGGGACCGGAGCGATCCGCAAGTACTACAACTACGTGCGCGTCACCCCGATGCTGCAGCCGCTCGACGACCTCGGGCAGCTGTGGGAGGTGCACGACGAGGTCGCCGAGCCGGGCTGCTACGCCGCGACGCTCGACTCCGGCATCCGGTGCGAGATCACCGTCGGGCCGAAGTCCGCGGTGCACCGCTACACGTTCCCGGCGCACCGGGACGCCCGGCTCGTCATCGACCTCAGCCTGGGCGGGCTGGACATCCCCTACGGCCGGACCGTCCCGCTGCGGGCGCACCTCCGGGCCGTGGAGCCGGGCGTCGCGCAGGGCGAGATCACGGTCGAGGGCGCGCCGCTGGCGGTGCACGTCGAGTGCGACACCCCGCAGTGGCGGCAGCTGCTCTGGTACGACCGGCGCCTGATGCCCGGCGGCACCCGGCTGGACTTCGACCGGATCCGCCCGACCACGCTGCGGCCGTTCGGCCTGATGTGGGCCGGGCCGACGGAGCCGGGCCAGGTGGTCGAGCTCCGGTTCGGCTTCTCGCTGCGCGGGGTCGAGCAGGCACGGGCGAACCTGCTGCGCGACTGCGGTCCGGGACCGTCGTCGTTCGCCGAGCGCCGCGCCCGCACCGCGCACACCTGGCGGCAGCACCTCGGCACGGTCGACGTGGACACCCCGTCCTCCGAGCGCCGCACCGTGCTGGCGACGGCGCTCTACCACTCGCTCGTCAAGCCGTGCCTCGCACCGGACGAGAGCCCGTTCTGGCCCACCGGCACCCCGTTCGCGTACGACATCGCGACGATGTGGGACATCTACCGCACGCAGCTCCCGCTGCTCACCGCCCTGGTGCCGGACAAGGCCGTCGAGCTGGCGACCGCGATCCTGCACATCGCCGAGGAGGAGGGGAACTTCCCCATCGGCTACCGGATGGCCCGGGGTGCGGACCGGTTCTCCCGGCAGGGCAGTGCGCTCGCACACACGTTCTTCGCCGACCTGTGCGCGCTCGGCCTGCCGCTGGACTGGGACTGGGCGCTCGTCCACCTGCACAACGACCTGCGGCGCACGTACGGCGAGGAGTTCCTGCTGCACGGCCGCGCCCACCCGATCAGCCACACGCTCGACCTGGCGTTCGGCTACTTCTGCACGTCGGTCATCGCCCGGCACGTCGGCGACCGCACCCTCGTCGACCAGTTCGCCCCGCTCGCGTCCCGGTGGCGCAACGCGTTCGACCCGGCGACCGGCCTGCTGCACGACTCGACGTTCTACGAGGGCGGCCGGTGGAACTACTCGTTCCGGCTGCTGCACGACATGGCAGCGCGGATCGACCTGTCCGGCGGCGACGCCGCGTTCGTCTCCCTGCTCGACCGGTTCTTCGGCTTCGGCGCCGACCCCGTGAAGCAGCCCGGCCTCGCGCCCGACCCGGACGAGATGCTCGCCGGCTACGCGCTGCACCGGTTCGAGGGACTGAACAACGAGCCGGACATGGAGGCACCCTGGGCCTACCAGTACGCCGGGCGGCCCGACCGCACCGCCGAGGTGGTGCACGCGATCACGTCCCAGCAGTTCGGCACCGGCCGCGGCGGGCTGCCCGGCAACGACGACTCCGGCGGCCTGTCGTCCTGGTACGTGTGGGCCAGCCTCGGGCTGTTCCCCGTGGCCGGGCAGAACGTGTTCCTGCTCAACGCGCCCGCGTGGCGCGAGGCCCGGATCGACGTCGGCGGGCGCCCGCTGACCATCGAGACCTCGGGGTTCCTGGAACCCGAGCCCGGCGGGCCCGCGCAGCACGTGCAGCGCATCCTGCTGGACGGCGCCGAGCTGGACCGCACCTGGCTCACCGGCACCGAGGTGCACGCCGGGGGCCGGCTGCACGTCGAGCTCGGCCCCCGGCCCGGGCCGTGGACCGCGGCAGCCCGCCCACCGTCGCTCAGCACCAGTCCCGGACCGCCCCTCCCCGGCGTCGTCGCCTGACCCGCTCCACCCGCGCCACCCTCTCGGCCGCCGGCACCCCGGCACCTCCACCGCACCGCCGTCACCCTCGGAGCCCCGCATGACCGACACCACCCTCGTCCCCGCGTCCGTCGCGGACGCCCTGCCGCCGCGGCGCGTCGACCGCCGCCTCGTCATCGTCGTCCGGGCCGACCCGGTGATCTGCGGGCACTCCGGCGAGGCGCGCAACCTCGCCGAGGCCGCCCTGGACCGCGGCTTCGACGAGGTCCGGATCGTCACCTGGCCGATCGACCGGCTGCAGGCCGCCGGGCTGCCGCTGAAGCCGCTCGACCGCGTGCTGCCCTACAGCGACGGCATCGTCGTCGAACGGCCCGAGCCGGTCGGGGACTACAAGGTCCCCGACGGCCGCTGGGTCGCCGGGCTGATCGGCCGCCTGGTCGAGCTGTTCACCGACGGCGTCCCCACCGTCGCGCTCTCGCTGTACCTCAGCCCGCACGCGACCGCCGTGGCCGACGCCGTCGACGTGGCGCGGCGCACCGGGCTGCCCGTGGAGGTCACCACGGTCGCCGAGGCCGTCGGGTCCGACGTCACCAACGTCGTGCGCGCGTGCGTCGAGGCCGACCGGTTCGGCGCGGCCGCGCACGTCCTCGCCTCCTACCTGGCGCACGACGTCTGCATCGCCGTCTCGGCGTACACCCGCGACCTCGTCGTCGCCGAGGCCGAGGCCGTCGACGCGCGGCACGGGACTCGCTTCGCGGAGCAGTGCCGCGAACGCGTCCGCATCTCCTACCCGGCCGTCGACGTCGCGCAGTACCTCGACCGGGACGACGCGGAGACCGACGCGGTGCTCGGCGCCCGGGGCCTGGACCGCGACGGGTACGTGCTCTACCTGTCGCGCCTGGCGGCCGCCAAGGGCGTCGACGACCTGATCGACGGCTACGCCCTGAGCAGCGCTCCCGGCACGCACCGGCTCGTGATCGCCGGCAACGGGCCGGACGCCGCCCGGCTGCGCGCGCACGCCGCCGCCTCGCCCGTCGCCGACCGGGTGCTGTTCCTCGACGACGTGTCCGACGACGAGAAGCCGCACCTCATGGCCGGCGCCGCCGCCTACGTGCTGCCGTCCAAGCCGCGGCCCGAGTTCGTCGAGACGTTCGGCATCGCGCTGGTGGAGAAGATGCTGTCCGGCGGCGGGCCGGTGATCACCACCGCGACCGGCGGCATCCCGGAGGCGGTCGGCGACACCGCGACGATCGTCCCCGTCGAGGACCCGGCGGCCATCGCCGCCGCCCTGGACGAGGCGCTGTCGCTCTCGCCGGAGCAGCGGGCCGCGCGGGCCGACGCGGCACGGGAGTTCGCCCTGCGGTTCGACCGGGCCGCGGTGCTGGACGAGATCCTGGCCGCCGTGGACGAGGTGACGCCGGTCGCGGGGTGACGTGCCGGGACGCGGGGCCGATCACCCGCCCGGCGCACCGCGGGGCGGGTCGGCGTCGAGCACGCGCAGGAACCCGCGCAGGTGACCGGCGAGCAGCTCGACGTCGTCGTCCGCCAGGCGCGCGACCAGGGTCTCCTCGTGGTGCAGCAGCGCTCCGACGACCTCCGCCAGCCGCGCCTCGCCGCGCGGGGTGAGCCCGACACGGACCGCCCCGTCCGCGGCGCGCTCCCGGTCGACCAGCCCGTCCGCCAGCGCCCGGTCGACCCGCTGCGTGATGGCCCCCGTGGTGACCCGGCACCGCGCGGCGAGCTCACCGACGCGGAGCCGGTAGGGCGCCCCGGACCGGCGCAGCGTGGCGAGCAGATCCAGGATCGCGGGCTCCAGCCCGAGTCGGGCGAGCGTGCGACGGCGGTCGTCCTCGAGCACCTTGGCGATCCGCCGGACCCGGGTGAGCACGCCGATCGAGCGCACCGGCAGGTCGGGACGCTCGCGGGCCCACGCGGCGGCGATGGCGTCGACGTCGTCCTGCGGCTCGGTTGACACCCTGCAGAGTTTAGGCCTAAACAGAGATCATGACCAGATCGGACCCCCAGCAGCGCCACGTCGTCGTCACCGGTGGCGGGACCGGGATCGGGCTCGCCTGCGCCGCCCGGCTC
>DAMBCY010000375.1:0-4207 GCA_032056255.1 Cellulomonas sp.
AGGCTGCGACCGGCACAGCGACGCCGCACGAGCAGCCACCAGCACGGCGACGACGCGCCTCATGAGGGGCTGCTCTCGGGCAGTGCGTACTCACCCAGGTTCGGTGGCATGAACTCCTCATCGACAAGTTCGGCGGTGAACTCCAGGATCTCCTCGATCACGTCCCAAGGCACGCGGACCTTCTCGTTGACGATCACCCAGGCGAGGGAGCAGAGACCTTCGGCGGGCTGTGTGCCGTTGCCGAAGAGGTCGCCTGGACGGCCGCCGGCGCGCCACGTCAGGGACGGCTCTGTGGCGATGCCGGAGAGCTCGTGCACGATCCGGTCGCCGGACCAGCCGGCTGGGAACTCCGGCTTTCCCGGGACCCCGGCGCCGGGTCGGTGTCCACCCCCGAAGGAACCGTTGGGTCGCAGCTCTCCGTCGAGGATGTGGCTGCGACGGCTGGCTGAGGCCGAATCCGACCTGCGGGTGCGTCGAGAGCGCGGCGGCACGGCCCACGCCTCGGACCCGCGTTGACACAGCCGACGAGAAGTCGTTAACGTCCCGAACAGGTCACGAGTCCCAGCATCGAGCCCCGGCTAGCTGGGCGGCAACCCTCCACGACGGTGGGGTGCCCCGGGTGACGACCTGGTTCCGGCATGGTGCCGGGGCAAGTGTCGATGGCTGCGCGTCAGGCCATGAACGGAGTACCAACGATGACGAGGACCGAGCTCCGCACTTCTGCTGCTGCCGTGACGCGACCCCCGCGCCCCGCGCAGTGGCCCCTCGCCGACTGCTGTCGCTGACCGCTCCTCCCCCGCACAACCCGAGTCAGCCGCCACCCGGCTCGCCTTCCACGTCCGCGTCGTGCTGCGGGTCCCCGCTGTCGGTGCGGGACCATCCGCTGGCCGTCCGCCTGGCCCGGCGATCCACTGCGGCCGTGTGGCCCCCCCTCCCGCACCACCGCGTGGCCCTGCGCGCGGCATCACTGGAAGAGCCCTGCCCCTCATGTCGAATGACCTCGCACGCACCGCCGCCCTGCGCTCCGCCGTCGCCGAGCAGCGCGATCGGATCCTCGACCTCGCCCGCCACGTCCACGCGCACCCCGAGCTGGCGTACGAGGAGGTCGAGACAGTGGCGCGCCTGCGCGCCGAGCTCGCCACCGCCCTCGACCTGCGGCCCGTGTCCGAGCAGTTCCCGACCGCATTCCGCGCCGAGCTCGCCGGTGCCCTGCCCGGCCCGACGATCGCCCTGGTGGCGGTGTACGACGCGGTCGGGGTCCCCGACGAGCAGGGCGGACTGCGCGGCGAGCACTCCTGCGGGCACGGACCGGTCGCGGCGGGCGTCGTCGGCGCCGCGCTCGCACTGGCCGCCCGCCGCGAGAAGCTCGCCGGCCGGCTGGTCGTCATCGGAGCCCCGGCCGACGAGCTCGTCTCCCCGGAGGCGATCGCGCGCGGCAGCGGCAAGACCGCCACACTCGCCGCAGGCCTGTGGGAGGGCATCGACGCCGCGCTGTACGCGCATCCCGAGTCGCACACCGGGGTGTGGCACGCCTCGCGCTGGCTGCAGCTCGTCGAGGTGGTCGTGCCCGCCGCCGTCGACCCGGCGGACTGGGAGCTGCCCTTCGACCGCTACCGGATCGACGCGGTCGACGAGCCGGTCGGTGACGTCCGGCGCGTCGTCGTGCGGGTGCTGGGCGACGACGCGACCGAGATCGAGGAGCGTTCCGCACACGCACGCGACCTGATCGTCCCGCTGTCCTGGACGCCGCTCGGGCTGACGCGGGGGCTGACCTCCGACCCCGCGGTCGTCGCCGCGGTCGAGTCGGGACTCGGCGCCCTGGGGCTCGACTACGACCCGGCGACACCGACCATGCCGTTCTCCACCGACTTCGGCAACGTCGCCCGCGCCATCCCCGCGGCGATGATCGGCATCAGCCGGCCCGAGGGCTGGGCCGTGCACACCCCCGAGGGCGAGACGCAGTTCCACTCCCCCGCGGGCGACGAGCTCGCCGTCCGCATCGCCGAGGTGCTCGCCGTCGTCGCCGACGGCCTGGCCCGGACGGGGGTGCGCGCATGAGCGCCCCGCTGATCATCACGGGCGGCCGGGTGCTGCGGGAGGACGGCTCGTTCGCGCCGCCGGCGGACCTGACGATCGCCGACGGCGTCTTCACCGGTCACACCGAGGGACGCGACAACCAGGACGCCCAGGCCCTCGACGCCTCCGGCCTGTGGGTCATCCCGGGCGTCTACGACGTGCACACCCACATCACCTGGAACGACTTCCACCGCGACGACCGGGAGGCGCGTCCGGCCGCGGAGCGCGCCCAGCAGACGGCCGAGGCGCTGGCCAGGACCCTGCGCACGGGCGTGACCAGCCTGCGCGACGGCGGCGGCGCTCCGGCCGCGCTGCGCGAGGACCTCGCGTCCGGGCGGCTCGCCGGCCCGCGCCTGCAGGTCTCGGTCGACATGATCGGACCGGACCAGGCCGGCAGCGTCGACCGCGTCCGCGCCGCCGTCGCCGGTGCGCTCGGCAAGGGTGCCCAGTGGATCAAGCTCATCGCGACCGCGGGGTCGTCCACCCCCGGCGACCAGGTGCTGCGCTCGAACTTCAGCCGCGAGGAGATCCTCGCGGCCGGCCGCGACGCCGCCGCCGGTGGCGCCCGGCTCATGGTGCACACCTGGGGCGGCGACTCGACCGACTGGGCCATCGAGGCCGGTGCGGGCAGCATCGAGCACGGCATCTACCTCACCGACGCCCAGGCGGCGCGCGCCGCCGCGGCCGGGGTGACGTTCGTGCCGACGCTGACGATCTACCGCCACGTGCGCGACATGGTGCTGCGCGGCGAGCTGGACGGCGTCCCGCTGCCCCGGATCACCGACGTCATCGCGGTGCACGAGACCGCGGTGCGGCGGGCACGCGACGCGGGCCTGCCGATCGCGCTCGGCAACGACTTCACGACGCCGTGGCAGCACGGCACCAACCTGGTCGAGATCGGCTCGCTCATCCGGGCGGGGCTCACGGCGGGCGAGGCGCTGACCGCCGCGACCCGCTCCGGCGCCCGGCTGCTCGCCGACGGCGGCACGGGCGTGATCGAGCCCGGTGCCCGCGCCGACGCCGTCCTGCTGCGACGCGACCCCCAGGATCCCGCGACCTACGACGACCCGGCACACGTCGTGGCCGTCGTCCAGGGGGGTGCCGTCGTGCACCGCGCCCACTGACCCCTCCACTCCCGCCCCCCGACAATGAGAGGTACCGACATGCCATCCCCTGTGAGGCCGCGTCCACGCACGACGGGCACCCTGCTTGCCGCAGGTGTCCTCGCCCTGACTCTGGTGGCGTGCTCGAGCACGTCGTCGCCCGAGCAGACGCCGGACACCACGTCCGACGCCCCGGTTGCCGGCGGGACCCTGACCTTCGCGCGATCCGCGTCGGTCGACTCCCTCGACGTGAACAACCAGATCACCGCGAACAACGCGTTCGCGATCGACAAGATCTTCGAGTCGCTGCTGACGTTCGGCGCGGACGGGCAGATCGAGCCGTGGCTCGCGGAGAGCTACGACATCAGCGACGACCAGCTCGTCTACACGTTCCACCTGCGCGAGGGCCTGCTGTTCTCCGACGGCACCCCGGTGACCGCCGACGACGTGGTGTTCTCACTCAACCGCCACCTGGAGGTCGGCGGCCCGCTGCCGCTGTCCGCGCCGGTGACCGGCGTCGAGCCGACGGACGACTCGACGGTCACCATCACCCTGTCGGCGCCGTACACCCCGTTCCTCGGCCAGATCTCGCAGTTCTCCAACGGGATCTTCCCGAAGGACTTCGGCGGGAAGACCGAGGAGGAGTTCTTCGCGGATCCCATCGGGACCGGCCCGTTCGTCCTCGACGAGTGGGACCCGTCGGGCGACATCTCGTTCGTCAAGAACGAGCACTACTGGCAGGAGGGCAAGCCGTACGTCGACGCCCTGCACTACAAGCTCGTCGCCGACGACACCCAGCAGATCCAGCAGCTCACCTCCGGTGAGGTCGACGCGATCGACACCGTCAACCCCGCCAACGTCGAGCAGCTCGAGTCGAACGACTCCGTCACGGTGTCCCGCACCGGCGGCTGGGCGATCGAGCAGGTGTTCTTCAACACCCTGGACGAGCACTTCGCCGACGTGAACGTGCGCCGCGCGATCGCCCAGGCGATCGACCGCGAGGGCCTGGCGGCCGCCACGACGTTCGG
>DAMBCY010000376.1:0-4204 GCA_032056255.1 Cellulomonas sp.
GGGGGCGGCGGCGCTGCGCGGCCGGCCCGACGCCGCGGCCGAGCCGCCCGGGACCGCCGTCGCCCCGCGGTCCCCCCGCGCGACCCCGCGCGCCGGGCGGGGAACAGCGGACCCCGCCGAGGCGTTGGGGCTGCTGCGCGAGGCGGCGGCCGGGCACGCCGAGGTGTGGCTGGACGTGGTCGGCTCGCGCGGGGCCCTGGAGCGGCGGCGGGTGCGTCCGGTCCGGGTCGACGGCGGCCGGGTGCGCGTGGTCGACACCGCCCGGGACGCCGAGATCGTCGTGGCGGCGCACCGCGTCGCGGCGGTGGCCCCGGTCGACGAGCCCGATGACACCCCTGACGCCCCCGACGACGCCGCTGAGCCCTCCCGGAGGACCGGAACCGCATGATCCCGCCCCACGACACCGCTCGCTGCGCCCCCGATCCCGCGAGGAGCCCGAGATGACCGACGGACCCCTCATCGTCCAGAGCGACAAGACCCTCCTGCTCGAGGTCGACCACGACCGCGCGGAGGCCTGCCGGCGCGCCATCGCGCCGTTCGCGGAGCTCGAGCGCGCCCCGGAGCACGTGCACACCTACCGGCTGACCCCGCTGGGCCTGTGGAACGCCCGGGCGGCGGGCCACGACGCCGAGCAGGTCGTCGACACCCTGCTCGAGTACTCGCGCTACCCCGTGCCGCACGCCCTGCTCGTGGACGTCGCCGAGACGATGTCCCGCTACGGCCGCCTCCAGCTGGTCGCGCACCCCGTGCACGGCCTGGTGCTGCACGCGCTCGACGCCGCGGTCCTGGCCGAGGTGCTGCGGTCCAGGCGCACCGCCGGCCTGGTCGGGGAACGCATCGACGCCACCGACGTGGTGGTGCACGCCTCCGAGCGCGGCACGCTCAAGCAGGCGCTGCTCAAGCTCGGCTGGCCCGCGGAGGACCTCGCCGGGTACGTCGACGGCGAGGCGCACCCGATCGACCTCGACACCTCGGGCGAGTCCGACCCCGGCCGGGACGGCGCGCCGCGCCCGTGGACGCTGCGGCCGTACCAGGCGGAGGCCGCCGACGGGTTCTGGCACGGCGGCTCCGGCGTCGTCGTGCTGCCCTGCGGCGCCGGCAAGACGCTGGTCGGCGCGGCCGCGATGGCCCGGTCGAAGACCACCACGCTGATCCTCGTCACCAACACGGTCTCCGCCCGGCAGTGGCGGGACGAGCTGATCCGCCGCACCTCGCTGACCCCGGACGAGATCGGCGAGTACTCGGGCGCCCGCAAGGAGATCCGCCCCGTCACCATCGCGACCTACCAGGTGCTGACGCTGCGCAGGAAGGGCGTCTACCCCCACCTCGAGCTGCTGGACGCCCGCGACTGGGGCCTCATCGTCTACGACGAGGTGCACCTGCTGCCCGCCCCGATCTTCCGGATGACCGCCGACCTGCAGGCCCGCCGCCGGCTCGGGCTCACCGCCACCCTGGTGCGCGAGGACGGCCGCGAGGACGAGGTGTTCAGCCTCATCGGCCCGAAGCGGTACGACGCGCCGTGGAAGGACATCGAGTCGCAGGGCTACATCGCCCCCGCCGACTGCGTCGAGGTCCGCCTCACGCTGCCCGAGCGGGACCGGATGCTCTACGCGACCGCGGAGCCGGAGGACAGGTACCGCCTCGCGGCCAGCGCCCCCGGCAAGTCCGACGTGGTGCGGCGCCTCGTCGCGAAGCACGCCGGCGAGCCGCTGCTGGTGATCGGCCAGTACATCGACCAGCTCGAGGAGCTCGCGGACGACATCGGCGCGCCCGTCATCACCGGGGCGACGACCGTGAACGAGCGGCAGCGGCTGTTCGACGCGTTCCGCGCGGGCGAGATCACGACGCTCGTGGTGTCCAAGGTCGCGAACTTCTCCATCGACCTGCCCGAGGCGTCGGTCGCGATCCAGGTGTCCGGCTCGTTCGGGTCCCGGCAGGAGGAGGCCCAGCGCCTCGGCCGCCTGCTGCGCCCCAAGGGCGACGGGCGGACGGCGCACTTCTACGCCGTCGTCGCGCGGGACACCGTCGACCAGGACTTCGCCGCGCACCGGCAGCGGTTCCTCGCGGAGCAGGGGTACGCGTACCGGATCGTCGACGCGGAGGACCTCCAGCAGGTGGTCGACGGGACCGACGGACCGGCCTGACCCCGGCCGACGGCACGGCGGGAACCCGGCGACCCGCCCGGGCGTTGCGAGGGGTGCACACCCTGAGAAAGGATCGTCGGGTGCCGTCGTCGTCCCGTGGCTGGTCAGCCGTCCTCCCGCTCGTCCCCGTGCTGCTCGCGGCGCCCCTGCTGACCGGGGCGTCGCCCGCCGTCCCCGCCGCGGGGGCGCAGGTCACCGCACCGCGCGCCACCGAGACCGACCCCCTGCGCCTGACCGGCGAGATCACCGACCAGGTCGGCGCCCTCGGGGACGACGAGGCCACCGTGCAGGCGGCGCTCGACCAGCTCGCGGAGGAGACGCCGTACCAGCTGTACGTGGTCTACGTCGACGACTTCGGGTCGGGCGACCCGGTCGACTGGGCGCAGGCGACCGGGAGCCAGACCGGGCTGGGGTCGCAGGACCTCGTGCTCGCGGTGGCGGTCGACCAGCGCACCTACGCGCTCGCCCCCGAGTCCGTCGACGGGTTGACCAGCAGCGCCCTGGACGGGGTCGCGAACGACGTCGAGGACCGGCTGCGGGCCGACGACTGGTCCGGCGCCGCCGTCACCGCCGCCGACGGCATCCGCGACGCCGCGACCGGTGGTGGCGGGGGCGGGGCGCTGGGCTGGCTGTTCGTCGGCGGCCTGGTCGTCATCGCCGCGATCACCGGCATCGCCTGGGCGCGGGCCCGGCGCCGCAGCCGCGAGCCCGTCGGCGCGGGCCGCGCCGGTGGCCCGCACGTCCCCGGCGGCCCGGCCGGGGAGCTCGCCGCGCTGCCGACCGCCGAGCTCGACCGCCGGTCGGCGTCCGCGCTGGTCGGCATCGACGACGCGCTGCGCGCCTCGGAGCAGGAGCTCGGCTTCGCCCAGGCGCAGTTCGGCCCGGACGCGACCCGCGAGTTCGAGCAGGTCCTCGCCCAGGCCAAGGCGCAGGTCACCGAGGCGTTCCGGCTGCGGCAGACCCTCGACGACGACGTCCCCGACACCGAGCCGCAGGTCCGCGAGACCTCGACCCGGATCCTGCACGCCGTCGCCCAGGTGTCCCAGGCCCTCGACGCGCAGAAGGAGGCGTTCGACCGGCTGCGCGACCTCGAGGCGCACGCGAGCGAGGCCCTCGACGCCCACGAGCGGACCGCCACCGCGCAGCGTGCCCGGATCGAGGCCGCCCGCGGCACCCTCGCCCAGCTCGCCGTGACCTACCCGGCGACGGCGCTCGCGTCCGTCGAGGGCAACCCCGACCAGGCCGGCCGGCTGCTCGACGAGGTCGCCACCGCCCTCGGCCAGGGCCGGCAGGCCGTCTCGTCCGGGGACCGCGGCCTGGCCGTCCGGTACGCCCGGGCCGCCGAGGAGGCGCTCGGCCAGGTCACCACCCTGCTGGACGCCGTGGACCGCGCCGGCACCGACCTCGCGACGATCGGCGCCCGGCTGGACGCGGCGATCGCCTCGATCGGCTCCGACGTGCAGGACGCCGAGCGGCTCGCTCCCCGGCACCCGGAGGTCGCGGCCCGCGCCGACGGCGCCCGCGCCGCGATCGCCACCGCGCAGGCCGCCCGCGGCGGCAGCGGGGACCCGCTCGCCGCGCTGCGCACCATCACCGACGCCGAGGCCGCGATCGACCAGGCGCTCGCGCCGATGCGGGAGGCGCAGGACCGCGCCGACCGGGCACGGCAGCTGCTCGACCAGACGCTCGGCCGGGTGGACTCCGCGCTGCGCGGCACCACCGACTACATCGAGACCCGGCGCGGCGCCGTGGGGCCCGAGGCGCGCACCCGGCTCGCCGAGGCGCACCGGCTGTTCCGCGTCGCCGTGGACCAGCGGACCACCGAGCCCGAGCAGGCGCTCGGCGCCGCGCAGCAGGCCGAGCGGCTGGTCCGGGAGGCGCAGTCGCTCGCGCAGCGCGACGTGGACTGGTACGACCGGAACCAGCGCGGCGGGGGCGGGGACTCCGGCCTGGGCAACATCGGCGGCATGGTGCTCGGCGGCATCATCATCGACTCGATCCTGCGGGGCGGTGGCGGCGGCTTCGGCGGCGGCGGGCGCGGCGGCGGTTTCTAGGGCATG
>DAMBCY010000377.1:0-2787 GCA_032056255.1 Cellulomonas sp.
CTGGACGAACGCACTGTAGGTCTCGTTGATCATCCGCTGCGACTCCGCGGCGATCGTGCCGAACACCAGCGAGCTCTTGCCGGATCCCGAGACCCCGGTGAACACGGTCAGCCGGCGCTTGGCGATCTCGACGTCCACGTCCTTGAGGTTGTTCTCCCGGGCGCCGCGCACCCGGATGAGGTCGTGGGTGTCCGCGGGGTGCGGGACGGCGGGCGCCGGGGTGTCCTGGGCCGGGCTCATGGGGTCTCCTGGGCGTGGGTGCGCGGGGCCGCCGGGTCGAGGGCGGCGCTCATCGTAAGCCGCGCCACTCCCGCCCGGGCAGGGGCGTCGGGGCGGGGCCGCGCCGTCGGCGCGCGACCCGGGCCCGGGGTACGGTCGGCCGGTGCCCCCCACCCCGTCCCCTGCCCCGTCCCCCGCTCGCCGCACCGTCGTGGTCACCGGGGCCAGCGACGGCATCGGCGCCGCCGCGGCCCGGGCCCTGGCCGCCCGCGGGCACCACGTGGTCGTCGTCGGCCGGTCCGCGCAGAAGACCGCCGCCGTCGCGCGGGAGATCGGCGCCCCGCACCACCTCGCCGACTTCGGGGACCTCGCCGACGTCCGGCGGCTGGCCGACGAGCTGCGCGCCTACGACCGGATCGACGTGCTCGCGAACAACGCCGGCGGCATCTTCGGCGACCCGACGCCGACCGTCGACGGGTTCGAGCGCACGTTCCAGGTGAACCACCTCGCGCCGTTCCTGCTGACCACGCGGCTGCTCGACGTGCTGCTCGCGTCGCGGGCCGCCGTCCTCCAGACGTCGAGCGTCGGCGCCCGGCTGTTCGGGCACCTGCGGCTCGACGAGGTCGCGCACGACACCCGGGTCGCCCCGCAGCAGGCCTACGGCACCGCCAAGCTCGCGAACATCCTGTTCACCACCGAGCTGCACCGGCGGTTCCACGCCGACGGGCTCGCCGCGGCCGCGTTCCACCCGGGTGTCGTCGCGACCGGCTTCGCCGCGGACTCCGCGGGCGTGGTGCGCCGGTTCTACACGGGGGTCGCCCGGCGGTTCATGACCACGCCGGAGCGCGGCGCCGACCAGCTGGTCTGGCTCGCGACCGGCCGGCCGGGCCTCGACTGGGAGTCGGGGCGCTACTACGAGCGGCGGCGACCGGCCCGGCGCGTGAACGCGCAGGTCGGCGACGCGGAGCTCGCCCGGGCGCTGTGGGAGCGCTCCGCGGAGCTGCTCGGGGGGTCCGCGGCCTGAGCCGACGTGACAGCGCCGACCGACACCTGTAACCTCTTCATGACAGGTGGAGGTGGGGCATGACGGAGGACGAGCTGGTCGACGTGCTCGGCGCCCTCGCGAGCCCGCAGCGGCTGCGCGTGCTGGCCGAGCTCGGCAACGAGAGCGTGCACGTCAGCGAGCTCGCGCGGCGGGTGGGCATGTCCCGGCCGCTGCTCTACGGGCACCTCACCCGGCTGGAACGCGCCGGCCTCGTCCGCGGGCACCACAGCGTGTCCCCGGACGGCAAGGCGCTGCGGCACTTCGAGCTCGTCCCGTTCGACCTGCACCTCACCCCCGCGCTCGTCGCCCGGACGATCGCCGACAGGCCTCAGGAAGGCGCGTGACATGGAGACCATCCCCTGGTTCGTCTGGATCGTCCTGGCCGGCATCGTGTTCGGCACGATCGCGTCCGTGACGGACGCGATCGCGAAGAACCGGCGCAAGATCGCCGAGATCCAGGCCGGCCCCGCGCGGCACGAGGTGATCGCGCGGCTGGACTCCATCGAGGCCCGCCTCGAGCGGATCGAGCGCGTGCTGACGGACATCCCGGGCTGAGCCCGTCCCGGCCGCCGCGTCGCGACCGCAGGGCGGTCTCGTCCCGGGCGACCGTCGCCCCGGGACGTGCCGGCTCACCGCACCCGCCCGAGCGCGACCGCCGCGTGCATCAGCGCCGCGACCGTCTCCCCGTCGGTGATCCCGCCGTCCCGCACCCGCTCCAGCACGTCGGTCCACGGCACGCGCCGCACGCCGAGGATCCCCTCCTCGGCCTGCCCGTCGCCGCCCGCGACCGACCGGAGCCCGCGTGCGAGCAGGACACGCCCCGGCGCGTCGCAGACCCCGTTGAGCGAGAAGGTCGCGCCGAGCACCCGCCAGTCGTCCGCCTCGAGCCCCGTCTCCTCCAGCAGCTCGCGCCGCGCCGCGACGAGCGGCTCCTCGCCGTCCGACCCCCCGGCCGGGACCTCGAGCGACACCCGGCCGATCGCGTACCGGTCGACCTCGACGAGCACGACCTCGTCGTCGTCGGTCAGCGCGACGACGAACACCGCGGGGTGGCGCACCTCGACCACGCCGTAGACGCCGGGGGCGCCGTCGGGGCGCGTGACCTCGTCCTCGCGGACGCGGATCCAGGCGTTCTCGTACACGGGCGTGGAGCGGAGGGTCGTCCAGGAGGGCATGCCCGCACGCTAGCCCGCGCCGCGCTCAGCAGGACAGACGTGCGGTCGCCCACCAGACTGCGGTGCGTGCGGACGATCGGTGTCGAGGAAGAGTTCCTGCTGGTGTCCCCCGACGGGGCACCCCGGGCGGTGGCGGCGGCGGTGCTCCAGCACGCGTCGTCGCAGGACGGGGACGACGACCCGGACACCCCCGGGGGCGCGCTGGAGAAGGAGTTCGCCCAGGAGCAGATCGAGACCTCCACCCACCCCTGCACCGGGCTGGAGGACCTCCTGGAGCAGGTCCGCGCCGGGCGCTGGCAGGCGGACTCCTCGGCGCAGCACGCCGGTGCGCGGGTCGCCGCGCTCGGG
>DAMBCY010000377.1:2797-4202 GCA_032056255.1 Cellulomonas sp.
GGACCTCGCCCCGGGCCGCGGGTCCGACCGTCGTGGTGAACCGCCGCGCGCAGGACATCGCCACGACCTTCGCCCAGACGGCGCGCGACCAGCTCACCTGCGGCTGCCACGTGCACGTCGAGGTCGCCGACGACGAGGAGGGGGTCCGCGTCCTCGACCACCTGCGCCGGTGGAACCCGGTCCTGCTCGCGCTCAGCGCCAACAGCCCGTACTGGAGCGACGAGGACTCCGGGTACGCGAGCTTCCGGTCGCAGATCTGGGGCCGGTGGCCCACCGCGGGGCCGACCGCGCCGTTCGGCGACGCCGCGACCTACCACGCCACCGTCGACGCGCTGGTGGCCAGCGAGACCATCCTCGACTCCGGGATGGTCTACTTCGACGCCCGGCTGTCCGCGCACTACCCCACCGTGGAGGTGCGGGTCGCCGACGTGTGCCTCGATCCGCGCGACGCCGTGCTGCTCGCCGCCCTGGTCCGCGCCCTGGCGGAGACCGCGGTCGCCGGGACCGGCCCCGTCGAGCCCCAGCCCCGGGCCGAGCTGGTCCGGCTGGCGGGGTGGCGCGCCGCGCGGTCCGGGGTCTCGGGCGTGCTGGTCGACCCGTGGACCGGCCGCCCGGCGCCGGCCGCCCGCGTCGTGGACGCGCTCATGACGCACGTCACGCCGGCGCTCCAGGACGCGGGCGACGTGGGGTGGGTCCGCGAGCACCTCGGCGCGCTGCTCGACCGCGGGAACGGCGCCGACCAGCAACGACGCTGGCACCACGAGGGCGCCGACGCCGGCGAGCTCGTCCGGCGGGCCGTGCGCGCCACCCTCGCCTGAGGTCCGTGCCCCGCACTCGCCGCGCGTTCACGGGACCTTCACGACACACTGGAACACTGGGCGGTCCCCGGACGTTGAGCCACCCGAGCAAGTCAAAACGTCTGTACGTCAAGGCACGGAGGTCCCTGATGTCGAACCGGTCCCTGCGCGGTATGCGCATCGGGTCCCACAGCATGGAGACGGACGCGAACGTCGAGTTCGCGCCGCGTCTCCAGGCCTACTACGACTGCCCCAACGGGCACACGATCATCCTGCCGTTCTCGGTCGAGGCCGAGGTCCCGGTGGTGTGGGAGTGCCGCTGCGGCGAGGAGGCGCTCCTGCGGGACGCGTCGAGGCCGGAGCCGAAGGCCACCAAGCCGCCGCGCACGCACTGGGACATGCTGCTGGAGCGCCGCACCATCAAGGAGCTCGAGGAGCTGCTCGACGAGCGGCTCGACCTGCTCCGCGCGGGGAAGCTGCGCCGCAGCGCCTGACCCCTGCCGGCGACGACGGGCCCCGCACCTCGGGACGAGGTGCGGGGCCCGTCGTCATCCGCGGCCCGGGCGTCCCCGGCCTCGGGTCACCGCCGCCGCACGAGGCCCCGCAGC
>DAMBCY010000378.1:0-2328 GCA_032056255.1 Cellulomonas sp.
AGCCCGGCCTCCACCAGCGCGGCGTCCGCGGCCTCCTGCTCCGCGCCGACGATCCCGCCGGGAACGGTCACGAGGTCCGGGCCGAGGGAGATCGACAGGGCCACCGTGCCGTCCTTGCGGATGCGCTCGCCGTCGGACGGGTCCGCCGCGAACACGGTGCCGACCGGCGCCGTGTCGTCGTACTCCTCGGTCGGGTCCGCGCCCAGGCCCGCGTCGTCGAGCGCGGCGACCGCGTCCTCCTGGGTCAGCGTCGTGACGTCCGGGACCACGGTGTACGCCCCGGGCCCCGTCGTGACGTACCACCAGGCGCCGCCTCCGCCCAGCAGGGCGAGGAGCAGGATGCTCGCGGCCACCCAGGGCCAGCGCCGGCGTCGGCGCCCCGGCGTGGCCTCCTCGGCCGGCGCGCTCGCCGTGGCGGTGACCACGCCGATCGGCAGCGCGACGGTGCGACCGGGGGCCTCGATCCGGGTGGTCGCGTCGCCGGGCAGGGCGTCCTCGTGGTCGCCGGTGCCGTCGGCGCCGGCGGTGCTCGTCGGCCCGGAGGTGGCGGGAGCGGGGCCGGTGTCGCCGTCCTGGTCGGGATCGGTCGCCTGCGGCAGCGCGACCGTCGGGGCGACGTCGGTCCGACGGGCCAGCGTCGCGTCGTCGAGAGCCCGGCGGGTGCGTCGCAGCAGCGCCAGCGCGGCCGTCGCGTCGGCGGGGCGGTCGGCGGGGTCGCGGGCGGCGAGCGCCCCGACGAGCTCGTCGAGCTCCACCGGGATCCAGCTCGCGGCGTCCGACGGGGCGGGCACGTCGGAGTTCACGTGCTGGAACGCGATCTGGATCGGGGTCTCGCCGGTGAACGGCTGCGCGCCCGTGAGCATCTCGTAGACGAGGACGCCCGCGGCGTACACGTCGGTGCGCGCGTCGCTGGCACCGCTCACGACGAGCTCGGGTGCCAGGTAGGCCACCGTGCCGAAGACGGTCCCGGTCGTGGTCGACGTCACCTCGGTCACGGCGCGCGCGAGGCCGAAGTCCGCGACCTTGATCCGGCCGTCCGTGGCCAGCAGCACGTTCTCGGGCTTGATGTCGCGGTGCACCAGCCCGGCGCGGTGCGCCGCGGCCAGGGCGTCCAGGACCTGCTCGCCGACGTCGAGCGCCTCGCCGACGGTGAGCGACCCGCGCTCGGCCAGGTGCCGGCGCAGGTTGACCCCGTCGACGTACTCCATCGTCAGGTAGGAGGTCTCGCCGTCGACGCCCTGGTCGTAGACACCGACGAGGCCGGGGTGGGTCAGCCGCGCGGCCGCCCGTGCCTCGCGCCGGAACCGGGCGACGAAGTCCGCACCGGTCGCCCCCTCGGCGAGGTGCGGGTGCATGACCTTGAGGGCGACGTCCCGGTCGAGCCGCCGGTCCACCGCCAGGTACACCGTGGCCATGCCGCCGCGCGCGATGCGCGAGACGACCTGGTAGCGCCCGTCGACCATGCGGCCGACGAGCGGATCGGTGACGGTTGCTCCCACGGGCCGAAGTCTACGGGCGAGCAGGCGGCGAGCCCGGCAGGCGGGGCGTCAGTAGCGCGCCATCAGGGTCTGGACGTTCGCGACGTAGCGCCGCGTGTCGCTGAACATGCCGTTGCGCGTCACGGAGCCGGCGCCCTGGTAGTACGACGCGATGGCGGTCGACAGGTCGGGGGACGACTTCACCAGCTGGCGCAGGATGGCGACCCCGGCCACGACGTTGTCGTCGGGGTCGATGAGGTTGAGGTCACGCCCGACGAGCTGCGAGGCCCACTCGCCGGAGGTCGGGATGACCTGCATGGTGCCGATGGCGTTCGCGGGGGAGACGGAGGTGTGGTCGAAGCCCGACTCCTGGAAGGCGATGGCCTGGGCCAGCGAGGCGTCCACGCCCATGGCGCGCGCGGTGGCGGCGACCTTCGCCTGCATGTCGGCCTTGGAGGGCACGCCCAGGCCGAGCAGCGTGGCCTTGTTGGCGTTCGCCGAGGCGACGACGCTCGGGGCGTAGGTGCGCCCCAGGAAGGTGTTGCCGACCAGCGTCGTGGTCGTCGCCGAGGCCGGCGTCGCGGTGGTGGCCGCGCCGGGGACGGTGAGGGTCTGGCCGATGCGGATGAAGGCGCGGGAGTCGAGCCCGTTGGCGGACACGACGGCGGCGACGGTGGTGCCGTACTTCTTGGCGATGGCGGAGACGGTCTCGCCGGAGGCGACGGTGTGGCTGCCGCTCGTGGTGACCGGGGCGGCGGTCTGCACGGTGGTCGTGGTGGCGCCGGTGCCGGGGATGGTGAGGGTCTGGCCGATGCGGATGAAGGCGCGGGAGTCGAGCCCGTTGGCGGAC
>DAMBCY010000378.1:2428-4199 GCA_032056255.1 Cellulomonas sp.
TACTTCTTGGCGATGGCGGAGACGGTCTCGCCGGAGGCGACGGTGTGGCTGCCGCCCGTGGTCACCGGGGCGGCGGTCTGCACGGCGGTGCTGGTCGTCGGGATGGTGAGCCGCTGGCCCTCGCGGATGAACGCGCGGGAGTCGAGCCCGTTCGCGCTGCGCACCGCGGACACCGACGTCCCGTACTTCGTGGCGATGTGGCTGACCGTGTCCCCGGACCGGACCGTGTACTGCTCGTCCGCGTGGGCGACGCCTGCGGAGGCGGTGGCGGCGACGGCGGCGATCGCGATCGCACCGGTCCCGGTCGCGAGCCGGCGCGCGGCGCTGGTGCCGCGTGCGCGCGACGCGACCTCCGGCTCGCGGGCTGCCTGGTCCGTGAGGGCGAGGGCGGGCTGCGTCATGGTGAGGACCCCTGTGCTGAGTACGTGGTGGTGCGTCGATGTCACGTGACGTGTGTGACTGGTGTGACTGAAGTGACCAGTGCGACGGTAACCCACCGCGGGGAGGCAGGGAAGTCGGGCGCCTCATATGTCCGGTTGATCAGGGCATCCGGCGCCCGGCGATCACCCCCGAGAGGGACGGGACGACCCGTGCGGCCCAGCGACGGCGGCGCCGGACCCCGACGTCTCGGACAGCCGCCGGTGGTCGCTAGGCTGGTCCGCGTGACTGCGCAGCCCCTGCCCGATGACCTGGTCGACTCCTGGCTGACCGTGCCCGACGTCGCGGACGAGCTCGGCATCGACGCCGGCAAGGTCCGCCGCCTCCTCAAGGAGGGGCGCCTCGCCGGTGTCCGGCGCGGTGACCCGCTCGTCCTGAGCATCCCCGCGGCGTTCCTCGTCCCGGTCGACGCGGCGAACCCGTCGGCGGACCCGCGGTCCGAGGACGACGACGAGGCGCCGGCCGCCCGCGCGACCGTGCTCGCCTCCCTGCAGGGCACGCTCTCCGTGCTCGGCGACGCGGGCTTCTCCGCGGCCGAGGCCATCGTCTGGCTGTTCACCGCCGACGAGTCGCTGCCGGGCCGCCCGGTCGACGCCCTGCGTGCGGGGCACAAGACCGAGGTGCGCCGGCGCGCGCAGGCGCAGCTCTAGACCTCCCGCCGCCGGACGCTCCGGCGCGCCTGCGGTCAGGCGTGCCGGTCGACGGCCGCGGCGGCCAGCCGGACGAGGACCGCCCGGCCGTCCTCGTGCAGCGTGGCGGCGTCGAGCGCGGCGAACGCGCGGTCACCGAGCTCGGTGATCAGCGCCTCGACCTCCTCGACCGCCCCGCTCGCGGCGATCCGCGCGGCCAGCGCGTCGCACGCCGCGTCGTCCATCGCCCGGTCGCCGAGACCGGCGTGCAAAGCCGACGCCAGCCCGGTGTCCCCGGCGGACCGTGCCAGGCCCATCGCGCGCGCGACGAGGACGGTGCGCTTGCCCTCGCGCAGGTCGTCGCCCGCGGGCTTGCCGGTCGCGGCGGGGTCCCCGAACACCCCGAGCAGGTCGTCGCGCAGCTGGAACGCCTCCCCGAGCGGCAGCCCGTACGCGCTGGTCGCGGCCAGCGCGGCGTCGTCCGCGCCCGCGAGCACCGCCCCGAGCAGCAGCGGGTGCTCCACGCTGTAGCGGGCGGTCTTCGCCACGATCACCTCGCGCGCCCGCGCCTCGTCCGCCACGGGGTCCTCGCCCCACGGCAGGGCCTGCGCCATCAGGTCGAGGTACTGCCCGACGGTGACGACCGTCCGCATCCGGTCGAACACCGCGTGCGCGCGAGCGCGGCGTCGGGGGTCGAGGCCGGC
>DAMBCY010000379.1:0-4195 GCA_032056255.1 Cellulomonas sp.
CACCTGCTCGGCGGTCCGGCGCACCACGTCGTAGGTGGTCTCCCGGTCGCCGGAGGACGCGGAGACGTCCAGGAACGTGATCTCGTCGGCGCCCTCGCGGTCGTACCGCGCGGCGAGCTCGACCGGGTCACCGGCGTCGCGGAGGTTCTCGAAGTTGACGCCCTTGACGACGCGGCCGGCGTCGACGTCCAGGCAGGGGACGACCCGCAGCGCGACGGACACGGTCAGTCCCCTTCCGGTGCCGCGGTCGCGGCGTCGGACGCGGCGTCGTCGGTGACCGGGGCGCGGGTGGCGAGCAGGTCGATGACGAACACGATCGTCCGGCCCGCCAGCTCCTCGCTCTGCGTCGCGCCCAGCGCGTAGGACGGCGGGACCACCACCATCACCTGGCTGCCGACCGACTGCTCGACGAGCGCCTCCGACCACGCGGGCACGTCGTCGAGCGAGAACGTCGCGGGGCTGCCCTTGGTCCAGGTGGAGTCGAACGCCTCGCCGGTCTCCCAGACGAACCCGGTGTACTGCACGGTGATCACGTCGCCCTCGGCCACCTGCTCGCCCGTGCCCCGGATCAGCGGCTGCACGACGAGCCCCGTCGGCGGCTCGGTGCCGGTGGGCGCCAGCGAGGGCGCGCCGTCGTCGTCGAGGGTGACGGCCGGCACCCCCTCGCGCGGCGGGACCGGCTCGCCGTCGGCGCGGATCGGGAGGACGTCGAGCACCGTCACGGTGGGGTACGACGAGGCGCCGGTGTCCGAGCCGGGGCTGATCTGCAGCAGCCGGGCGCCGACCTTCTGGCCGGACAGCGTCGCGTACAGGTCCTTGCCCAGGTCCTCCTCGGTCAGCATCCGGGGGGTCGGGCTGGAGGTGAACGACTCCTTGACGAGCGAGGCGTCGGACGCGTCCTCGAGCCAGAAGTCGAGCAGCACCGGGCGGTTGTCGACGAGCTCCGGCCCGGTCCCCTCCCAGACCACCTCGTGCAGCGCCTCGGCGACCCGGAGCGGGGTCCGGTAGGTCACCGTCGGTGCGTGCCCGGCCTCGCCGGAGACGACGACCTCCGGCGGCTCGGGCTCCGGGGAGGAGCAGCCCGCCAGCAGCAGCGCGGCTGCGGCGCACGCGACCACGAGACGTCGCACTTCGATCCTTCCGAGCGTCCTGCACGATCCGCCGCCCACTGTACGGGTCCGGCGACCCCCGCCCGGACGGGTCGGCGCCCCCCCTGTGGCCGGACCCCGGGGAGATCGTGTGCGGACGACCTCACATGGACTCGATGAGCCGCTCCACGCGGTCGTCGACGCTGCGGAACGGGTCCTTGCAGAGCACGGTGCGCTGGGCCTGGTCGTTGAGCTTGAGGTGCACCCAGTCGACGGTGTAGTCGCGCCGGGCGTCCTGGGCGGCCTGCACGAACTCCCCGCGCAGCCTGGCCCGGGTGGTCTGGGGCGGGACCGACGTGGCCTCGAAGACCTCCACGTCGGTGGTGACGCGCTCGACGAGCCCGCGCTGCGCCAGCAGGTTGTAGAGCCCCTCGGTGCGGGAGATGTCGTGGTACGCGAGGTCCATCCGCGCGACGCGGACGTCCGACAGCTCCAGGCCGTGCTTCGCGCGGTACCGCTCGATCAGCCGGTACTTGATCACCCAGTCGAGGTCGCGCTCCACCAGGGACAGGTCGCCGGTGCGCAGCGCGCGCAGCCCGCGCTCCCACAGCTCGAGCACCTGCTTGACCTCCGGACCGGCCGCCGTCTCCTGCGCGACCCAGTCCTGGACCCGGCCCAGGTACTCCTCCTGCAGGTCCACCGCCGTGACCGTGCGCCCGGTGGCCAGCGTGACGGGGTGCGAGCCGGTGATGTCGTGGCTGATCTCCCGGATCGCCCGGATCGGGTTCTCCAGCGTGAGGTCGCGCATGGGCAGCCCGGCCTCGATCAGCCGCAGCACCAGGTCGGTGCTGCCGACCTTGAGCAGCGTGGTGGTCTCGGACATCGACGAGTCGCCGACGATGACGTGCAGCCGCCGGTAGTGCTCGGCGTCGGCGTGCGGCTCGTCGCGGGTGTTGATGATCGGGCGGGAGCGCGTGGTCGCGGACGACACCGACTCCCAGATGTGGTCCGCGCGCTGGGAGAGGCAGTAGACGGCGCCCCGCGGCGTCGCGAGCACCTTCCCCGCCCCGGTGAGCACCTGGCGGGTGATGAGGAAGGGCACCAGCACGTCGGACAGCCGCGAGAAGTCGCCCTGCCGGCGCACCAGGTAGTTCTCGTGGCAGCCGTAGGAGTTGCCCGCCGAGTCGGTGTTGTTCTTGAACAGGTGGATCCGACCCGAGAGCCCCTCGTGCTCGAGCCGCTGCTGCGCGTCGGCGACCAGCCCCTCGAGGATCCGCTCTCCCGCGCGGTCGTGCGTGACCAGCTGGCGCCAGTCGTCGCACTCGGCCGTCGCGTACTCGGGGTGCGAGCCGACGTCCAGGTACAGCCGGGAGCCGTTGCGCAGGAACACGTTGGACGACCGGCCCCAGGCCACGACCTTGCGGAACAGGTAGCGCGCGACCTCGTCGGCGGACAGCCCGCGGCCGTCCTCGGCCGCGCACGTGACGCCGTACTCGGTCTCGAGGCCGAAGATCCGTCGGTCCATGTGCGCCGCTCCTCAGGGCAGGTCGGGGGTGGAGGCGGAACCCAGCAGATCCTCCAGGACCACGCCGGACAGCCGCCGGAACGCCCGGCGGGGCCGCGTGCGGTCCAGGACCGCGACCTCGAGCTGCGCGGCCGGGATGACGCGGCGGTCGTCCTCGTCCGCGCCGTCGGCGGGGGCGCCGAGCACCCGCACGGCGAGCGCGAGCACGTCCGGCAGGGACATGCCGGGCACCCAGGCGCCGGCCACCTCCTCACGCAGCCGCTCCGCCTGCCCGCCCATGACGACGAACCCGCGCTCGTCCGCCACCGACCCGTCGTAGGACAGCCGGTAGATCTGGTCGGACGCCGCATCCGGGCCGACCTCGGCGACGACGATCTCGACCTCGAGCGGCTTCGACTCCGTGGTGAACACCGTGCCGAGCGTCTGCGCGTACGCGTTCGCCAGGCCCCGGGCGTTCACGTCCCGGCGGTCGTAGGAGTAGCCGCGCAGGTCCGCGTACCGCACGCCCGCGACCCGCAGGTTCTCGAACTCGTTGTACTTGCCGACCGCGGCGAACGCGATCCGGTCGTAGATCTCCGAGACCTTGTGCAGCGCGCGCGACGGGTTCTCGGTCGCGAACGCGATGCCGTCCTCGTGGGCGAGCACGACGACGGACCGGCCGCGGGCGATGCCCTTGCGGGCGTAGTCCGCCCGGTCCTTCATCAGCTGCTCGGGCGAGACGTAGAACGGCATGCTCATCTCGGGGCCCCCGCGGGATCGTGAGCGCAGCGAGCGATGTCGTGGGGTGAGCTCATCTCGGGGCCCCCGCGGGATCGTGAGCGCAGCGAGCGATGTCGTGGGGTGAGCTCATCTCGGGTCGCCTTCCTGCCGGGCGCGGGCGTGCTGGTCGGCGCGGTCCGCGACCACGCGGGCCACCACCTCGCCGAGGGCCTCCTGACCGACGCGCAGGTACCCCGCGGAGGTCACCGTGGCGACGACGGGCCAGATGCGGCGGGACTGGTCCGGCCCGCCGGTCGCGGAGTCGTCGTCCGCGGCGTCGACGAGCGCCTCGACCGCGACCCGGACCGCCGCGTCGGCGTCCAGGCCGGGCTGCCAGAGCTTCTTCAGCGAACCGCGCGCGAACACCGAGCCGGAGCCGACGCTGTGGTGCTGGTGCTCCTCGTACCGGCCGCCGGTGACGTCGTAGGAGAAGATCCGCCCGGCGCCGCGGTCCAGGTCGAACCCGGCGAAGAGCGGCACGACCGCGAGGCCCTGCATCGCGAGGCCGAGGTTGCCGCGGATCATCGTCGACAGCCGGTTCGCCTTGCCGTCGAGCGAGAGCAGCGTGCCCTCGATCTTCTCGTAGTGCTCCAGCTCCAGCTGGAACAGCCGGACGAGCTCGACCGCGAGCCCCGCGGTGCCGGCGATGCCGATCGCGGAGTAGTCGTCGGCCGGGAACACCTTCTCGATGTCCCGCGAGGCGATCTGCGAGCCCATGGTGGCGCGCCGGTCGCCGGCCACGACCACGCCGCCGTCGAAGGTCAGCGCGACGATCGTGGTGCCGTCCGGGACGCCGGGCGCGCCGGGCGACCCGTGCGCCGCC
>DAMBCY010000380.1:0-2851 GCA_032056255.1 Cellulomonas sp.
ACACGCGGGCCGCGCACCCCCCTCGGCATCGACGAGGTCGTCCTCGAGGGCGGGTTCTGGGGCGCCCGGCAGGAGGTCAACCGCCGCGCGACCCTCGACCACTGCGTGTCGTGGCTGGAGCGGCTGGGCTGGATCGCCAACTTCGACGCCACCGCCCGCGGCGAGGGCGGCCCGCGCGCCGGCCGGGAGTTCGCCGACTCGGAGATCTACAAGATCCTCGAGGCGCTCGCCTGGGAGTCGGCGCGGTCCGGCGACCCGCACGTCGAGGAGCTCTACCGCGGCCTCGCCGCCCGCGTGGTCGCCGCCCAGTCCCCGGACGGCTACCTCGGCACCCGGTTCGGCGGCCCCGGCCAGCCCGCCCGGTACTCCGACCTCGAGTGGGGTCACGAGCTCTACTGCGCCGGGCACCTCGTCCAGGCCGCCGTCGCCCGGCTGCGGACGCACGGCGAGGACGACCTGGTCCGCGCGGCGGTGCGGGTCGCGGACCACGTCGTGGCGACGTTCGGCCCCGGCGGCATCGAGTCGGTGTGCGGCCACCCCGAGATCGAGGTCGCCCTCGCGGAGCTGTCCCGGGCCACGGGGCGTCCCGGGTACCGCGAGCAGGCGCGGCTGTTCGTCGAGCGCCGCGGGCACGGGGTGCTCGCCGACATCGAGCTCGGCCGGGACTACTTCCAGGACGACGTGCCGGTGCGCGAGGCCCGGGTGCTGCGCGGGCACGCGGTGCGCGCCCTGTACCTCGCGGCCGGGGCGGTCGACGTCGCCGTCGACACCGGCGACGCGGAGCTGCTCGCGGCCCTGGTCGCGCAGTGGGAGGCCACCGTCGCGTCCCGCACCTACCTGACGGGCGGCATGGGGTCGCGGCACACCGGCGAGGCGTTCGGCGCCGACCACGAGCTGCCGCCGGACCGCGCCTACTCGGAGACCTGCGCCGGCGTCGCCGCCGTGATGTTCTCCTGGCGGCTGTTCCTCGCCACCGGGCAGATGCGGTACGCCGACCTGGTCGAGCGGGTGCTCTACAACGTGGTCGCGACCTCCCCGGCGCAGGACGGGCAGGCGTTCTTCTACGCCAACCCGCTGCACCAGCGGGTCGCCGGCGCCCCCGTGGACCCCGAGGGGCTGAGCCCGCGTGCCTCCGCGAGCGAGCGGGCACCCTGGTTCCACGTGTCGTGCTGCCCGACGAACGTCGCCCGCACGATCGCCGGTCTCGGGGCGTACGCCGCGGCCCGGGAGGGGGGCGACGTGGTGCTCGCGCAGTACCTCCCCGGGACGGTGCGCACGACCGCCGACGACGGTGCGCCCGTCGTGCTGCGCGTGCGCACCGGCTACCCGGTCGACGGCCGGGTGGAGATCGCCGTCGAGCAGGCGCCCGCGGGCACCGGCCTGCGGCTGCGGGTCCCCGGCTGGGCGAGCGGCGCCACGGCGGAGCTCGACGGGGTCCCGCTGCCGGTCGAGGGCGACAGCCTCCGCCTCGCGGGGCCGCTGGCCGGCCGGACGGTCGTGCTGACGCTGCCGGTCGCCCCGCGGTGGACGGAGCCCGACCCGCGGGTCGACGCGGTCCGCGGGTGCCTGGCGGTGGAGAGCGGCCCCGTCGTGCTGTGCCTCGAGTCGGTCGCGCTGCCGGCCGGGACGGACCTGCACGACGTCGTCGTCCTCCGGGACGCCGGGCCGGGCTCGCGACCGCGCACGGGCGACGACGGCGCGGCCGTGGTCCGGGTCGCCCGACGGGCGGTCCCCCCGGGCGTCCCCGCGGGCCCCGGAGCCGCCACCGGCGGCCGTGAGGAGCAGGCCGTCGACCCGGTCGACGTGGAGCTGCGCCCGTACCACCAGTGGGGCGAGCGCGGGCCCACCCAGATGCGGGTGTGGCTCCCCGTCGGCAGCTAGGAGCCGCACCACCCGATCCACCCGCGCGGGGCCGCCCCGGCCCCGCGCACCGACGACGACGTCCACGAAGGCAAGGAGGCTTTCCATGTCCCGACCCAGGACCCGACGGTCCGCGGTGACCGCAGGCGCGACCGCGCTGGTGCTGCTCGGCGCGACCGCGTGCGGCTCCGGCGGCTCCCCGTCGCCCGGCCCGTCCGCCGACGGCGACATCGCGGGCGAGGTGACCATCGGCTGGTCCGGCGAGGGCGAGTGGGGCGAGTACCTGCGCGCCACGATCGCCCGCGCCGAGGAGGCGTACCCGGACCTGACGATCACACCGGTGGTCTACCCGACCTACGACGACCAGCTCAACCAGCTGCCCACGGAGTTCGCCGGGGGCACGGCCCCCGACATCATCCAGTGGGACGGCGCCGCGCCGGTCGCGCAGTACGCGACCGAGGGCGTCGTCGAGCCGCTGGACGACTGGGTCGCCGCCAGCGGCAAGGACCTGTCGGTCTACCCCTCCTCGCTGGTCGACGGCTGGACCATCGACGGCACGCTGTACGGGGTCCCCCTGTTCCTGCAGCACTCGGGCATCGCGGTGCGCACGGACCTGCTCGCCGAGGCCGGCATCGCCGAGGCGCCGCAGACGCTCGACGAGTACGCCGCCGCGGCGCGCGCCGTGACCGAGCAGACCGAGGCCACCGGCGTCGTGCTGCTCGACACGCTCTTCCACATCAGCCAGTACCTCTACGCGTTCGGGGGCGGCTACGACTACGGCCGCACGATCGACTCCGAGGAGAACGTGGCGGGCCTGACCTACCTGGTGGACCTGTTCGCGCAGGGCGACGCCGGCACCGCCAAGCAGCTCGGCGCCACCTGGGACGGCGAGGCGTTCGGCGCCGGCAGCGCGGCGCTGTCGGACGCCGGACCGTGGTACGTCTCGTTCATGGCGGCGGCCGCCCCGGACGCCGCGTACACGCTGCTGCCG
>DAMBCY010000380.1:2861-4194 GCA_032056255.1 Cellulomonas sp.
TGCCCGGCCAGGAGGAGGGCGAGCAGTCGCTCGTCACCTACAGCGGCGGGTACTCGGTCAACGCCCGCTCGGAGAACATCCCGGCCGCGCAGGCCGTGCTGGAGATCCTCACCGACGACCAGGCGCAGTCCGACCTGCTCGCCTCCGGCACCCAGGTCCCGGCGATGACCTCGTACATCGACCAGTACCGTGAGGCGACCCCGGTGTACGCCGCCTTCACCGACGAGGTCATCGAGAACGGCCGCACCCTCGACTACCCCCTGGCGACCACCGAGTTCGGCAACGCCCTGGTCGCGGGGTTCCAGGACCTCGTGTTCCACCCCGGCAGCCAGACCCCCGAGGGGTTGCTCCAGCAGCTCCAGGAGACCTACGGCCAGTGATCCCGACCGGCCGGCCCGGCGCCCCGCGCGCCGGGTCGGCCGCCGGCCAGGAAGGCACGAGATGAGCCCGAGAGGGAGGGCCGCGCGCTGGCGTGCCCGGCTGCCCGAGAACCTGACGGCGTGGGCGATGGTGGCCCCCGCGGTCGCCCTGCTCCTGTGGTGGTTCGTGTACCCGATCGTCCAGTCGGTGGTGCTGAGCTTCCAGGAGGTCAACAAGTTCCGGTTCGACGAGCGGGCGTTCGTCGGGCTGGCCAACTACCGGGAGCTGGTCGCGGACCCGGCCTTCGCGCGGTCGCTGGGCATCACCGCCACCTTCGTGGCCCTCGTGGTGCCGGTGCAGACCGTGCTGGCGATGCTCGTGGCCGCGCTGCTGGTCTCCGTCACCCGAGGCCGCGCGGCGTACCGGACGGCGGTGTTCGTGCCGTACATGACCTCGACGGTCGCCGTGACGACGATCTTCATGCAGCTCTTCGTCGCCGGCGGGCCGGTGTCGTCCTTCCTCGGCGGGATCGGGCTGCCGGACGGCACGTGGTACGCCGAGCCGTCGACGGCGCTCTACTTCCTCGTCCTCGTCTACGTGTACATGTTCGTCGGGCTGTACATCGTGATCTTCGTCGGCGGCATGGAGTCCATCGACCCGTCGCTGTACGAGGCGGCCGAGATGGACGGCGCGGGAGCGGTGCGCCGGTTCGGGTCCGTGACCGTGCCCGGCATCCGCCCGTTCACCGTGTTCGTGCTGCTGACCGGGTTCATCCAGACCGTCCAGGTGTTCGACCAGGCGTACGTGATCTCGGGCGGGACCACCCTGGGCAGCCCGGCGGGCGCGACCTCGACCATCGTGATCTTCATCTACCAGCAGGCGTTCCGCCTGAACGCCGTCGGCTACGGCAGCGCCGCCCCCGTGGTGCTGCTCGTCGCGATCCTCGCGGCGGGCGTCGTGAGCCGGGTCGCCG
>DAMBCY010000381.1:0-4182 GCA_032056255.1 Cellulomonas sp.
CCCGTCGAGCGTGCCGCACACCGGGGTGACGCCGTTGGCGTCCGCGGTCGCGACGGGTGCCGTCATCCCGTTGATCGACTTCTTGTTCCACACCGTCATCCTGCCATCAGCACGCAGAACCACCCGGGTGGAGCCCGTGTAGTGGCATCCGGGGAAGGTCGCGAACTGCGCGGACGTGTCGTCCAGCTGGAGCAGGTCGGCGTACGACGGTTGGCTGCTGAACGTCGTGCCGCTGCTCCCGGCGCGCAGGCAGGCGCTGGTCCAGGTCGACGTGACCGCGGTGACCGCCTTGCACCCGGGGTTCGCGGTCTGCAGGGTCCCGGCGAACTCGCCACCGACGCTGAGGATGGAGTCGTTGCTGAACACCGCGCCCCGGAGCACGTCGTCGCCGCCGAACTGGATCTCCTGGCACCGCTGCGTCCCGCTCAGACCGCTGCGCCCGTTCCACCAGTACCGCGCACCGCTCCCGTCCCCGGAACCGCAGTACGCGTGCGGCGCCCCGCTCGGGTAGGCCTGCGTGTTCAGGGGGTCGGCCGACTCGCGGTCGGTGTAGTAGACGTAGTCCGTCGAGCCACCCTTGCCCACCGTCGCCTGGATGGTGCGGGTCACGTCACGCACCCGGCCGGTCACCACGAGGTCGACGACGTTGCGGTTCTTGTTCGCCGCCATGTTCTGCACGGACACGTGGAACCAGGCGGCGTCCGTACCGGTCTCGCCGGGTGTGACCGGGAGCCAGCCGGCCTGGGTGGACGCGGAGTACCCGCAGCTGTTCGTGTCCGACGTCGGTCCCCGCCACGCCGCGTTGGTGCAGTCGATCGCGTCGCCGTACGCGGGGTTGCGGTTCAGGCGCGCGATGAAGTCGTCGACCCCGGCCTGCGCCGCGGCCATGGAACCGGCGTAGTCCTGGTCGTAGCGGGCGAAGCGCTGCGAGGACAGCGTGTAGCCGAGAGCGGTGACGGCCAGCAGCGCGAGCACCAGCATCGACCCGACGACGACGACGAGCGCCGCCCCGTCGTCGTTCCCACGCCGGCGGACGTCGCGGAGCACTCCCCGGCCTCTGGTCATGACCTCTCCTCGGTGGGGATGACCGCCAGCGCGTTCGGCAGCGTCACCCGTTGGATGTACGTCGTGGAGTCGACGCGCGTGGCCCCGTCGAGCCGCACCTCGAGGCAGAGCTCGATCGCCACGATCTTCGTCAGGTCGGACGCTCTCAGCCCGCTCGCCGGCGGGAGCAGCTCGTCACCGGCGGCGTCGAAGTACCGGAACAGCGACGCGCCGGACGTCACCAGGCCGCGCGCGACGGTCCGCACCGCGAGCCGGTCGCGGCACTCCGTGCTCGCCCCGGCCGCCTCGGCCGGGCAGTAGACGTAGCCCGACCCGGGCGGCGTCGCGGAGTCGGGCCGCTGCACCTTCTCCACGAGCGTCTGCCCCTCGCCCGCGACCGTGACCAGCGCATACGTCACCCGAGACGGCCCGACGGCATTGTCCTCGTTGTCGAGGTTCGCGTAGAACTGCAGGCCGAACCCGGTACCGGCGATGAACGCGTCCTCCGCGCACCCCGAGCAGCCGTCCGCGAGCTGGGTGGGGCGCACCGCCGTGCGCACCGTCTTGCTCAGCCGCTCCACGGCGGTGCGGGCAGCGTCGACCTGGTCCTGGCGCACCAGCGTCTGGGCGTTGGTGCGCTGGAACCCGACGGTCAGCGTCGCGGTCGCCGCGACCACCACGCCGACGACCAGCATCACGACGAGCAGCTCGGCGAGCGACGTCCCGCGGTCGCCGCGGGCGGCTGCCCGCACCCGGGCGATCACGGTCCGACCGGCCCGGTGCTCGTGTACGAGCGGGTGAGCGCCGTGGTCGCCGGCCCGACCACGTACGAGCCGCCCGCCGAGCACGTCGTCCCCGACCGCTTGTAGACCAGGTAGGTGGTCGTCCCGGACGCGGGCCGGTTCACCGTCGTCGTCAGCGTCGTGCTGCCCCGGCTCGGCCCGGTGCCCATGAGCACGGACGACGCGGCCGTGCAGGCCCGCGACGACGCCGTGGTCGTCAGGTACACCGACGCGTTCGGGACCTCCGTCATGGTCAGGGTCGCGGTCGCGGGAGGCCACGACAGCGTGGTGGACGTCCCGTACGCGACCTGCTTGGGGTACTCCGAACCGGGCGTCCCGAGGCAGGCGCCGTCGGCGGCGCCGTCGGTGAGGTACACCCACCAGTCACCGGCGGGGAGCGTCAGCGACGCGGTCCGGGCGCCGTCAACCGGCACGGCGACCGCTGCGTAGGCGGCGCCCGGGCAGGTGGTGAGCGTGTCGGCGCCGGTCCGGGACCGGCTGACGGCCCACAGCGTCCCCGCCGGCGCATCGACGACCCGGAGCGTCGTCGCGGCCCACGCGATGCCGTCGTTCGGGCCGTCCGCCAGGGAGACGCCCGACGGGCCGGGGCTGCACGCGAACGCGGGCCCGGACGCGTAGAAGCTCCACGACCCGGGGATCACGGTGAAGCCGGCCGGGTCGACCTCCCGCGCGCCGGCGCCCGTGCAGGACGCGACGGCCGCGGGAGCGGCGATCACCGACGTCGTCCCGTCAGGCAGGTCCGTCAGGAGCGCCGTCGCGGCACCCACGGGCACGTCGATCAGCACGGTGGCCCCGGGAGCCGCCGTGGTCATCACGTAGCCGCCCGCCGGGGGCGTCGCCCCCAGGTAGGCGCCGTACTGGGTCGGCCACCGGCCGGTCACGGGCGTGACGACCCCGGCGACGGGGACGCTGCTGCGGCCGTCGCCCCCCGCCGACTCCGCGGCGACGAGCGTGATCGACCCGCTCGGGACCGCGGAGTCCGCCAGGGGCGTCCCGGAGACGTCGACCAGCCGGAGCTGCACCGTCGCGGCACGGTCGTAGGCGAACTGCACGCCGCTGCTCAGCGTGCCGGGCCCGATCGTCCCGACCGGCTTCGCGGGAGCCGGGGTCCCGGAGATGTCGACGTAGCCCGGGTCGGAGACCTGCGCGGTGTAGGCGGTGCCGCTCGGGCCGGGGGTCACCTCGAGCACGGCGCACCCGGAGGCGTCGGTCCTCCCGGCCCTGCTCTCGCCGGTGCTCGCCACGACCACCGACCGCCCCGCGCTCGGCTCACCCGCGGAGTCGACCACCCGGACGGCGACGAACGCGGACGTCGACGGGACGGACGCACCCTTCTCGGGCGCCAGCACCGTGCGTGAGACGACCGGGGCGACACCGTTCATGCCGGGCCAGGTGACGGTCACCGTCACCCCCAGCGAGGGATAGCTCACCAGCGCGCCGCCGTCGCACGCGGACGCCCCGTTGCCCACGACGTTCCAGGCGACCGACCGCACCACCGTGTACGGAGTGCCGTCGATCTCGAGCGGCTGGCCCGTGACGCCCCCGGTGAGCGGGTGGGGGTTGGTCACCGTCCCGGCGTCCGCGATCGCCCGCGGGGCGGTCGTCGTGCGCTCGAACTCCCCGCGCACGATGTCGATCTCCCGCGCCGCCAGGTTCGAGGCCGCGACGCGGGACCGGTTGTCGACCGAGGACTCCTGGGCCTTGAGGATGACCGCCAGCGTCGCCGCGGCCAGGATGCCGAGCACGACCATCGCGACCACGACCTCGACCAGGGTCATCCCCCGGTCGTGGGTGCTGGCGCGGGTCATCAGGTCCCCATGGAGGTCGGCACGGTGCGGGCGGTCGGACGAGCAGTCGGCCGCCGCCCCGCGCGAGGCGGGGCGGCAGCCGATCCGCGACGAGTCAGATCACGGCCCGGTCACGAGGCCGGTGGCCGCACCGCAGACGGAGCCCGGCTTGCCGAGGCCCGAGGCCGAACCGTAGGCGATCGTCGTCTTGGTTCCCTCGGTGTAGGTCACCTGCACGCACCACGTGAGGGCCCCCGTGGTGGATGCCCCGATCGTCAGGCCGGTCACGTTGGCCGACGCCGGGCCGACATCGGTGCTGTCCAGGCTGTACCGCCCGCCGGTGAGGGCCACGGTCGGCGCAGCGGTGTTGTCCACGTACCAGGTGGCCATCTCCTTGCCGAGGATCGACACGTCGGACTTCGCGGCCGTGTCGTTGGCCTTCTTGCGCTGGTTGAGGAACACCGGGATGGCGATCGCGGCGAGGATGCCGACGATGATCATCACCACGAGGAGCTCGACGAGGGTGAAGCCCTTGTCCTTCTCCTCCA
>DAMBCY010000382.1:0-4178 GCA_032056255.1 Cellulomonas sp.
GTGGCTCAGCGGCCGGGTCGAGAAGATCGACGACCCGTTCGAGGCGCTGCCGACGCGCCCGGCCGCCCCGACGGCGCCGGCGACCGCCGCGGCCGACGGCGACGCGTGGCAGGCGCCGATGAACCTGCTGCTGCTCGGCTCGGACAGCCGCATCTCGGCCGGCGACCCCTCGCAGTGGCAGGCCGGGGCGCAGCGCACCGACACGATCATGCTGGTGCACCTGCCCGCCGACGGCGAGTCCGCCACGGTCATGTCGATCCCGCGCGACTCCTGGGTCGACATCCCCGGGTACGGGCAGGGCAAGATCAACGCCGCGTTCTCGTACGGCGGCCCCACCCTCATGATCCAGACCGTCGAGCAGCTCACCGACGTGCGCATCGACCACTTCGCCGTCGCGGACTTCGAGTCGTTCGCGGCGATCACCGACGCCATGGGCGGCGTCCGCATCACCCTCGACCAGCCGCTGACCGTGGACGGCACCACCGTCCCCGCGGGCAAGCAGCAGCTCCTCACCGGCGACCAGGCGCTGCGCTGGGTGCGGGAGCGCAAGACGCTCGCCCGCGGCGACTTCGACCGCGTGCAGCGTCAGCAGGCGTGGATCCGGTCCATGGTCGCCCGCATGCGCAACGAGGGGACGCTGTCGAACCCCGTGAAGTCGGTGCCGTTCCTCAAGGCCGTCGGGGACTCGGTCGCCACCGACCCCGGGCTGGACGACGGCGTGATGACCCAGCTGCAGAACATGGCGAAGAACCTCGCGTCCACCGACATCACCTTCCTCACGGTCCCGACCGACGACACCGGCCGCAGCCCGGACGGCGCGCAGAGCATCGTCGTGCTCGACGAGCCGGCGCTCGCCGAGCTGATGGCCGCGGTGGCGGCGGACACCGTCGACGACTTCCTGGCGGCGAACGCCGACGAGGTCGACCTGCTGCCCCCCGTGGTGGAGTAGCGGGCACCCGTGGGAGCACGGCAGGGGGACACGCTCGCGGCTCGGGCCGACCGGTGGCGACGGGGTCTGTGGCACCTGCGCACGGGCGGGCTCGCCGGGCTGCGCCGGTGGCGGACCCGGCAGCAGCCGCCCGGAGCGGTGACGGGCGGGGTACGCGCCCGGGCGTCCCGCGGCGGCCTGGCGTTCCCCGAGCTGCCGGTGCCCGACGCACCGCTGCGCCGCGCCGGCCTGCGGGTCGCGGTCGTCCTCGACGACTTCTCCCGGCTCGCGCTCGGCTTCGAGTGGCAGCAGGTCGCCGTCCGCCCGTCCGACTGGCGCGCGGTGCTCGACGCGGAGCCCGTCGACCTGCTGTTCGTGGAGTCCGCGTGGCACGGCAACGGCGGTGCCTGGCGCTACCACCTGGCCGGCGACTCCGCCCCGCGCCCCGCCCTGGCCGAGCTGGTCGCCCGGTGCCGGGAGCGCGGCGTCCCGACGGTCTTCTGGAACAAGGAGGACCCGGCGCACTACGCCGACTTCCTCGCCACCGCGCGGCTGTTCGACCACGTGTTCACCACCGACGCCGACCGGGTCCCGGACTACCGCCGCGACCTCGGGCACGACCGGGTCGGCGTGCTGCCGTTCGCCGCGCAGCCCGCCCTGCACCACCCCGTCCGGCACGGAGCCGGCCACCACGAGCGCGACGTCGCGTTCGCCGGCATGTACTTCACGCACCGGCACCCCGGGCGCCGCGCGCAGCTGGACCTGCTGCTCGGCGCGGCCCTGCGCGCGGGCAGCCGCATGGAGACCGGGCTGGAGATCTACTCCCGGCAGCTCGGCGGCGACGAGCGCTACCAGTTCCCCGAGCCCTACGCGTCCCGGGTCGTCGGCTCCCTGCCGTACCCGCAGATGCTGTCCGCGTACCGCGCGCACAAGGTGTTCCTCAACGTGAACACCGTCGTCGGGTCGCCGACCATGTGCGCCCGGCGCATCTTCGAGATCACCGCCTCGGGGACGCCCGTCGTCAGCACGCCCAGCCCCGCGATCGACGCCGTGTTCGCCGCCGACGAGGTCGCGCAGGTGTCCGCGCCCGACGAGGCCGAGCACACGCTGCGCGCCCTCGTGCGCAACGCCGAGCTGCGCGACCGCATGGTGCACCGCGCCCAGCGGCGGATCTGGGCCGGGCACACCTACGCGCACCGGGTGGACGACGTGCTGCGGACCGTCGGGCTGGAGCGGTGGGTGGTGACCGGCGCGCGACCTCGGGTGTCCGCGCTCGTCTCCACCCGCCGGCCGGAGCAGCTGGACCACGTGCTGGGGACGCTGGCCGCCCAGAGCGGCGTCGACCTGCAGGTCGTGCTCCTCGCGCACGGGGTGGCGCTGCCGTCCGCCGCCGCACGGGCCGCGGCGGCCGGGCTGACCGACGTCGTCCTGCTGGACGCCCCCGCCGCCGTGCCGCTGGGCGAGTGCCTGAACCGGCTGGTCGCCGCCGCCGACGGGGACCTCGTCGCGAAGATCGACGACGACGACCTCTACGGGCCGCACTACCTCGCCGACCAGGCCGCCGCGCTGGGCTACAGCCGCGCGGACGTGGTCGGGAAGCAGGCGCACTACATGCACCTCGCCGGGCCGGGGGTGACCGTGCTGCGGTACGCGGGGCGGGAGCACCGGTTCAGCGACCGCGTCTCCGGGCCGACGATCGTCACGCGCCGCGACCTGCTGCTCGACACCCCGTTCCCCGCCGTGCCGCGCGGCGAGGACACCGGCTTCCTCGAGGCCGTCACCGCCGGAGGTGGGCGGATCTACTCCGCCGACCGGTTCGGCTTCGTCCAGGTGCGGGCCGCGGAGGGCGCGGCGCACACCTGGACGGCGACCGACGCCGAGCTGCTCGCGGGCAGCGACGTGCAGGTCGTCGGATACTCGCCCGACCACGCCCTCGCCTAGTTCCTCCAGCCGTACCGCCCAGCAACGAAGGATCCGCACCATGCCCGACAGTCCCACCGTCGCTGTCATCGGCCTCGGCTACATCGGCCTGCCCACCGCCGCCGTCCTGGCCACGCACGGAGCCGACGTGATCGGCGTCGACGTGAACTCCGAGACCGTGGAGGCGGTCAACCGGGGTGAGGTCCCGTTCGTCGAGCCCGACCTGTCCGTCTCCGTCGCCGGCGCGGTCTCCCAGGGCCGCCTGCGGGCGCAGAAGGAGACCCCGGAGGCCGACGTGTACATCGTGGCGGTCCCCACCCCGTTCCAGGACGACCACGCGGCCGACCTGTCGTACATCGAGGCGGCCGCCGACGCGATCGCCCCGCGGCTCCGGGGCGACGAGCTGGTCATCCTCGAGTCGACGTCCCCGCCCGGGGCCACCCGGCACCTCGCGGACCGCCTGCTCGCCGCCCGGCCCGACCTCGGCCTCGACAGCAGCGAGGGCCGCCCGGTCCTGCACGTGGCCCACTGCCCCGAGCGCGTGCTGCCGGGCCGCGTCATGGTGGAGCTCGTCACCAACGACCGGATCGTCGGCGGGCTCACGCCGGAGGCCGCCAGGCGTGCCCAGGACCTCTACGCCACGTTCTGCCAGGGTCAGATCATGACGACCGACGCCGTGACCGCCGAGATGGCCAAGCTGGTGGAGAACTCCTACCGCGACGTCAACATCGCCTTCGCCAACGAGCTGTCCGTCATCTCCGGCAAGCTCGGCATCGACGTCTGGGAGCTCATCGAGCTGGCGAACCACCACCCGCGCGTCAACATCCTGCAGCCCGGACCCGGGGTCGGCGGGCACTGCATCGCCGTGGACCCGTGGTTCATCGTCGCCGCGGCCCCCGACGAGGCCCGGCTGATCCGCACCGCCCGCGAGGTGAACGACGCGAAGCCGGGGCTCGTGGTCGACCGCGTCGTCGAGAAGGCGCAGCGGCTGCGCGAGCCGCGCATCGCGGCGCTCGGTCTCGCGTTCAAGCCGGACATCGACGACCTGCGGGAGTCGCCGGCCCGGGCGATCGTCGCCCGGCTCGCCGACGCGCTGCCGGAGGCCCGGATCGCCGCGGTCGAGCCGCACATCACGGAGCTGCCGGGCGAGCTGGCCGCGCGGGACAACGTGACGCTGGAACCGCTCGACGAGGCGGTGGCGGGTGCGGACATCGTGGTGCTGCTGGTGGACCACACGCAGTTCAAGGCCGCCGACCGGCGCACGCTCCGGCTGCGTGAGAAGGTCGTCATCGACACGCGGGGGGTGTGGCGGTGACTGTCTGCCCCCGTC
>DAMBCY010000383.1:0-4156 GCA_032056255.1 Cellulomonas sp.
CGCGGGGCCCTCGTTGATGGACTCCGACCCCCAGGACTCCCACGCGTACGTGGGGGTGGAGAGCAGCACGGACCGGGTGGTCAGCTGCGTGGGGTCGGCCGGGTCGATCTCCGCGATGCGCAGCGTCGACGCCCCGGGCTTCTCGGCCCAGACCAGGTAGTGCTTCCCGCCGGTGGCCAGGTGGGTCATGTCGAGCGAGAAGTGCGTGAAGGCGTCGGTGTCGCCCGCCACGGCCTTGACCTGCCCGAGGCTGGTCCAGGCCGCGGGGTCGAGCGCATCCGCGTCGAGCGGCCCGCCGGTGAGCTTGAGCATCATCGGGCGGATGTCCCAGACGCCACCGGTGCGGGCCGCGGTGAACAGCACGTACCAGTCGTCGCCGATCTTCTCGAGCTCCGGCGCCCAGACGTACCGGTTGGCGCCGGCCTCGCTCGCCTCGTCCCAGATCGTGACCTCCGGGGCGTCCGCGAGGCCCTCGATGGTGCGGGCGCGCCGCAGGACGACGCGGTCGTAGCCCTCCGGGTCGCTCGCCGAGGTCATCGGGTAGGACGCGGTGAACCAGTACCAGCCGTCGTCGCCGAGCGTGACGTCGGGGTCCGCGCGGCGCTCGACCAGCGGGTCGGCGTACGCGGTGCGGCTCACCGTCCCGTCGACGACGTAGGTGCCGGGGGTGCTGGTGTCGACGGCCGCGAGGTCGGCGGCGTCCCAGTCGACGGCCATGGTCGTCTCCGAGCCGCTGCTGTACCCGACGGTCGCGGTCTCCGGGAGCGCGACCGTGCCGCCCGCGGCGACCTCGACGTCCGCGAACGGCGTGACCCCCGTGGCGGTGACGCGCCCGAGCTTGGCCCGGACCCGGTCGAGCTCGTCGGCCGTCAGCGCGACGCTCGCGGTGTCGACGGCGCCGTCCGGGAACGTCCCCGTCTCGGCGGCGACCGCGGTGGTGACCTCCTCCGGCGCGGTGAACGTCGCGAGGTCGGTGCTGCGCACCTCGTACGTGCGGCCGTCGGTGGCGGCGGACGTCAGCCGGTAGCCCGGCAGCCCGTTGTCGTAGGCGACGTGCACCCGGGAGGCGGTGAGCGACGCGAACGTCACGACCCGTTCCCCGGTCCAGGTCAGCAGGTCGGTCGAGTCGAACAGGTAGACGCGCGACGACGCGCCGTCCACGGTGGCGACCAGCCCGTAGGTGCCGTCGGGCTTGCGGAACACCTCGGGTGCGCCGAGCTTCGCGCCCGCGAGCGTCGGGTACAGCACGCCGCGGCCGTTGTTCAGCGCGGTGTAGGTGCCGCCGTCGTCGGACGTCGCCAGGTGCAGCACGTCCGTGCGGGTGGTGTTCCCGGTGGCGAGGTAGGTGCCGAGCCGGCCGGCGTCCTCGGCGAGCACCGTCACCGGGTAGTCCCGGGTCGTGGTGAGCGCACCGAGGGCGAAGGTCGCCGTCAGCGTCACGTCCCGGGCCCCGGCACCGCGGGTCACGGTCCCGTCGGCCGCCACGACGCCCGGGTCCGAGGAGGCCCAGGTGATCGTGACGCCGTCGGCCGCGATCGCGTCGTGCAGCACCACGTCGGTGTGCACGTGCGTGATCCCGAGGTCGTAGCCGTCGGCCGCGAGGGCGAGGTTGCGCCCGGGGTTGTCGGCGACGACGATCACGGTGATCTCGCGGGTGACGGTCCGGCCGGCTGCCGTGAGCGTGGCGGTCAGCACGACCGGCACGTCGTCGGCGGCGGGCCGGGCGACCCGGCCGTCCGCCGCGAGGTGCGCGGCGTCGGACGTCGCCCAGGTGATCGCCGACCCGCGCGCCCCGGCGGCCGGGAGCGTCAGGTCCGCGGACGTCTGCACCGGCAGCGCGAGCGCCTCGGCGTCGGCCGCGAGCGCGGTGTCGACCACGTCGGTGTCCCCGACGCCGTCCAGGTAGGCGCTCGCGACGTCGGCCGCCGACAGAGCGCCGGTGTGCACGGTGAGCTCGCGGACCTGACCCTGCCAGTAGTCGTCCGCGTAGGCGGACCGCCCGACGTACCCCACCAGGTCGTTGCCGAAGTCGGCCACGGTGCGGGTGATCGCGGCGGTCCCGACGGCCTCGCCGTCCAGGTACGCGGTGATCCGCCCGGGCTCGATGACGGTGGTCCACAGGGACCAGCCGTCGTCGGTGGTCGGGCCGGTCACGCCGTTGGCGGCCACGGTCGGCGACACACCCTGCTCGGTGTTCCACGGCGAGCTCGCGCTGAGCGACCCCGTGACGACCGACTTGTACCGGCCGGACGGGTTCTTCGGATTCATCAGCCAGTACTGGCTCGGCGGGCTCTGCGTGGTGCCGAGGTACAGCGCGGCGTAGTTGCCGGACGCCTTCTGGTTCCGCAGCCACGCGGAGACCGTCAGGGT
The DNA here is from genome assembly GCA_032056255.1 of Cellulomonas sp. GTDB lineage: Bacteria > Actinomycetota > Actinomycetes > Actinomycetales > Cellulomonadaceae > Cellulomonas. Next base: position 2,371 of record DAMBCY010000383.1, read on the forward strand.
GTCCTGGCCGTCGACGAGCCCGGTGGGCAGCTCGACGTACGCGGCCCCGCTGGACGAGGAGCCGCCGGGCAGCGACAGCACGCCGTCGGACCCGGTGGCCCCGGTGCCGCGGACGGTGGCGTCCCGCCCGGCCCCCGAGGTGTCGGGGACCACGGTGCCGGCCGGCGCCGACGCGGGCAGTGCGGTGAAGTCCCACCGCGCGAGCAGGTCCGGCTCGGCCGCCGAGGCGGCGGAGCCCGGGCCGAGGGCCAGGCCGGCTGCCGCCACCGCGAGGGCGGCGAGCAGCGCGACCGGGCGACGGGCGTGCCCTGGGGCCCGGGTCGTGGTCCGCACGGTCACTCCTCCCCCTCGCCGGTGGCGACGGCGGACCGGCGCCGTGCGACGACGACCACGCCGCCGGCGACGAGGAGCGTCGCGGCGAGCAGCAGGCCGATCACCAGGCCGCTGGACCCCGTGGTGGCCAGGCCGTCGGCCGTCGCGCCGGTGCCCGTGGACCCGCCCGACCGGGACCCGTCGTCCGTCCCGCCGTCGTCCGGGTCCGAGCCGGGGTCGGTGGCGTCCGTCTCGGCCGCGACGGTGACCGCGAGCGACGCGACCTGCTCCCCGTCGACCAGCAGGACCAGCCGGTGCGCGCCCGCGTCGACCGTGGCGGGCACGGTGCCGGTGAGCGTGGCGGTCCCGGCCGCGGAGGCCGTCCCGGACGTCAGCCGGACCGGTGCGGAGTGCAGCTCCAGCACCACGTCGGCGCCCGCGTCGACACCGGCGACGTCCACGTCGACCCGGTCGCCGGCCCGCAGCACGGCACCAGCGGCGAGCGACCAGGTCACCTCGATGTCACCGGGCTCCGGCTCGGGCTCCGGGTCGACCGGCCCGGCGATCTCGACGACGCCCGACGACCCGGCGATCTCCGCGGTCCCCGCGAACGCGGCGGTCACGGTGCCGACCACCCCGTCGGGCAGGTCGGCGGACACGGTGCCGTCCGCCGCGAGGTACGCGGTCGCGGACCAGCCCCCGGCGGTGAACGTCACGGCGCCGCCGGCCTCGAACCCGTCCGCGGCGGCGACGGTCGCGGTCAGCGTCCCGTCGGCGTGCGCGAGCGTCGTGGTCGAGGTGGTGGTCGCGGCGGCCTCGCCGGTCAGGCCGGCCCACTGCCGCTGCGTGACGGGCAGCACGGTGCCGTGCCGGGAGGCAGGCAGCGAGCCGCTGACCCGCGTCCAGGCGGCCGCCTCCAGGTCGTTCGTGCCGAGTGGGAAGTAGCCCGAGCCGCCGTAGTTGTCCAGGTACAGGTAGTAGTCGTACGGGCTGGTGTCCCCGGGGTTGGCCTTGAAGATCGTCGGGCCCTCGACCGCGCCGCTGAACCCGGAGGCACGGGCGATGCAGGTCGACACGGACGTCCATCCGGTGCCCGCGGCGAGCGAGGCGGCGGTCGTGACGTCGGTCAGGGCGGCCGACTTCTCCGCGATGATGTCGGTGCAGCCGGTCTGGCCGCCCTCGTCCTTGGTGAACCGGTAGTACGCGTCGCCGTCCTTGAGGACGGTGGAGTCGATGCGCGCGGCGCCGGTGTCCTGCCAGATCCGCGGCTCGGAGAAGGTCACGAAGTCCTTCGTCGTGGCGTACATCATCCGGGCGTAGCAGCCGCTGCCGCTCTCCGTCGTGAGGCAGGTGGTGCGGGTGTCGTCGGTGAACAGCCGGGACGCCCAGAAGACCACGTAGGCCTCGAGGTCGTCGTCGTAGTACGCCTCGGGCGCCCAGGTCATGCCGGCGGAGTCCGGAGAGACCTTGACGT
>DAMBCY010000384.1:0-4155 GCA_032056255.1 Cellulomonas sp.
ACCCTGCTGGTCCGCCGCGAGCTCCGGCCGCTCGAGCGCGTCGCCGCCACCGCCACCCGGGTCTCCGAGATGCCGCTCGCCCGCGGCGCCGTCGACATCCGCGAGCGGGTCCCGGACGAGGACACCGACGACGCGACGGAGGTCGGTCAGGTCGGGGCGGCGCTCAACCGCATGCTCGGGCACGTCGAGGCCGCCCTGAGCGCCCGGCACGAGTCCGAGACCCAGGTGCGCCGGTTCGTCGCCGACGCCAGCCACGAGCTGCGCACCCCGCTCGCCTCGATCCGCGGGTACGCCGAGCTGGTGCAGCGGCTCCCCGAGGACCTCCCGGACGACGCCGTGCGCGCGATGGGCCGGGTGGAGTCCGAGGCGCGCCGCATGACGTCGCTGGTCGAGGACATGCTGCTGCTCGCGCGGCTGGACGCCGGCCGGGACCTCGACCTCACCGAGGTCGACCTGGCCGCGCTCGCCGTCGACGCGGTCGCGGACGCGCACGTGGCCGGCCGGGACCACGACTGGCGGCTGGACCTCGGTGCGCTCACCGGGACGGAGGAGGACGCCGACGGGCCCGACGCGCTCGACGACGGGCCCGCGCTGGTGGTCGGGGACGAGCACCGGCTGCGGCAGGTGCTGGTGAACCTGCTGTCGAACGCCCGGGTGCACACGCCCGCGGGGACGACGGTCGTCGTGCAGCTGGCCCGCGACGGGGACGACGTGCTGCTGCGGGTGCGCGACGACGGCCCCGGCATCGCCGAGCCGCTGCGGTCCCGGCTGTTCGAGCGGTTCGCCCGCGGCGACGCCTCCCGCAACCGCGCCGCCGGGTCCACGGGGCTCGGCCTGGCGATCGTGCACGCGGTCGTCACCGCCCACGGCGGCACCATCGACGTGGACGGCACGCCGGGCGGGACCACGTTCACGGTGCGGCTGCCGCACGCCGGGTCGCCCGCCGCACCCCGGCCCGGGACCGCCGCACCGGCCACGGCGCCCACGGGGGTCTGACCCCAGGGCGCCGGGCCGGCGGGTCAGGCCCGCGGGGCGGACACCGCCTCGAGCGCCGCGAGCTCGTCGACCGCGAGGTCCAGCCGGGCCCCCGCGAGCAGGTCGGGCAGCTGGGCGACGGAGCGGGCGCTGGCGATCGGCGCGACCACGCCGGGCTGCACCCGCAGCCACGCGAGGGACACCGCCGTCACCGAGGTCCCGTGCGCCGCCGCGATCTCGTCCAGCACGCCGAGCACCCGGCGACCGCGGTCGTCCAGGTAGCGCGCGGCACCGCCCGCGCGCGGGCTGTCCACCGCCGGGCCGCCGTCGCGGTACTTGCCCGTGAGGAACCCGCTCGCGAGCGAGGAGTACGGCAGCACCCCGAGCCCCTCGCGCACCGCCAGCTCCTGCAGCGGTCCCTCGTACTCGTCCCGGTGCACCAGGTTGTAGTGCGGCTGCAGCGCGACGAATCGCGCCACGCCCAGCTCGTCCGCGATCCGCAGCGCCTCGGCGAGCCGCTCGGCGCTGAAGTTCGAGGCCGCGACGTACCGGGCCTTGCCCGCGGCGACGACCTCGCCGAGCGCCGCGACGGTCTCCTCCAGCGGCGTCCCCGGGTCGTCGGCGTGCGCGTAGTAGAGGTCGACGTAGTCGGTCTGCAGCCGCTTCAGCGACTGGTCGACCGCGCCGCGGACGGACGCCCGCGAGGTGCCGGGGAACCGCGCGTGCTTGCCGACCTTCGTCGCGACCACCACGTCCGCGCGGTTCTGCCGGGACGCCATCCAGCGGCCCAGGACCTCCTCCGACTCGCCGCCCTCGTGCCCGTCGACCCACTGCGAGTAGGCGTCGGCGGTGTCGACGAAGCTGCCGCCCTCGGCGACGAACGCGTCCAGGACGGCGGTCGAGGCCCGCTCGTCCGCGGTCCAGCCGAACACGTTGCCGCCCAGGTTCAGCGGCAGGACATCCAGGTCGGTGGTGCCGATGCGTGCCATGGTCCTCCTCGGTCGGGCGGCGCCGACCGGGGGACGGCGCCGTGGGGTGCTGCGGGGCGTCGCGCCGTCGCGAACGCCCCGCCTCCCGTCCTACCCCATCCGCGCGCCGGTCGCGCGGTGCCTGCCCGTCAGAGCGGGTACGCGGCGTACAGGTTCTCGATGTCGGCCGCGGGCCCGGTCAGCCGGAACACGGTCGTGCCGTTGTTCCAGACGGCGACGCCGGTGCCGTCCCCGAGGTCCAGGACCGTCACGGTCCCCGTCGCCTGGCCGTCGACCAGCACGTCGTCCTCGAGCAGGACGGCCGGCGCGCCGGTGGCGGCCTCCGAGGTGGCGGTGCCCGACGTCTCCGTGCCCGCTGTCTCCGTGCCCGCGGTCTCCGTGCCCGCGGCCCCGGTGGCCGTCTCCGTCCCCGCCGGCTCGGCGGCGGTCGCCGGGAGCGCGGCGGTGAGCGTCGCGGCGACCGCGGCGGCCTCCTCGGGCGTCTCCCACTGCCCCGCCCGCACCTCGACCGTGGCCGAGCCGCCGTCGGTGTAGGACTCCGCGTAGGCCTCGACGGCGTTCAGCGCGAGCCACTCCTCGTCGTCCGCCGACGCGGCCAGCGCGTACTGCAGCAGCGTGGCCGGGAGCGCCGAGGCGAACGGCGTGGTGGCCGGACGCCCGGCCGCGTCGACGGTCGAGGTCGGCGACGGCAGCACCACGGCCGGCGGTGCCGGGACGGTGGGGGGCGCGTCGTCGCGCGTGAGGACGAAGGCGGTCACGCCACCCGCGACGAGCAGCACGGCCGCGACGATCCCCCCGACGAGCAGGGCGCGGCGACGACCGGCGGCCTCGGCGGCCGGGGCTCCGGGGGCGTCCTCCGCGGTGGCGGACGCGGGCTCGGTGCCGCCGTCGGCCGGGGCGGCGGGGGCGGGCACCGGGGTGGCCGGGGCGGGGGCGGGCACCGCGGCGTGCGCTCCCGTCCCGGGACGTCGGGCGTCGGGGTCCCCGGAGGTGGCCGGGGCGTCGGTCGGTCCCGACGCACGGCGGCTGCGGCGGGCGGGGGCCGGGTCGGACCCCGCGAGCGTGGGCCGGCGCGGAGCGTCCTCGCCGCGCGTCCCCGAGCCGTCGGTGTCACTCATGCACGCACTCCCTGCCGCTGCCGTGTCCCGGGCCGCGGTGGCGCCGTCGCCGGCCCAGGTCGTCCCGGAGGTTCCGCGGCAGCCTACTGGGGCCGCAGGCGTGCGCGTGGCCCAGGCGACGCCCGCGTCCGCGTGGTTCAGGAGCCTGCGGGCTCCGCCGCCGCGCGGACGCGGGCCGTGTCCGCGCGGGTCAGCCGGATCGCCTCGCCGAGGTCGGCCGCCTGGGCGACGCGCATCCCCTCGGGCGCCTGCCCGGCCTCCAGCGAGCCGGCGGGTACGACCGCGTGCGTGAACCCGAGCCGCGCGGCCTCGGCCAGCCGCCGGGCGGTCCCGGTCACGGGCCGGATCTCCCCCGCCAGCCCGACCTCGCCGATCGCGACGAGCCGCGGCGGCAGCGCGACGTTCTCGCGGCTGCTCACCGTCGCCAGCGCGAGCGCCAGGTCCGCCGCCGGCTCCACGACGCGCGCTCCGCCGACCGTGGAGACGTAGACGTCCTGGTCGCCGACCTTGAGGCCCGCACGCCGCTGCAGCACCGCCAGCACCATGGCCAGCCGGCTGCCGTCGACGCCGCTCGTGGTGCGCCGCGGGTTGGCGAGCATGCTCGGCGCGACGAGCGCCTGCACCTCCGTCGTGAGCGGGCGCCGCCCCTCCAGGGTCACGGTGACGCACGTGCCGGGGACGTGGTGCCGCTCGTGCGAGACGAACAGCCCGGACGGGTCCGCCAGCCCGACGATGCCGGACTCGGTGAGGTCGAAGCAGCCGACCTCGTCGGTCGGGCCGTACCGGTTCTTCGTGGCGCGCAGCAGGCGCAGCCGGGAGTGCCGGTCGCCCTCGAACTGGCACACGACGTCGACCAGGTGCTCCAGGGTGCGCGGGCCCGCGACCGAGCCGTCCTTGGTCACGTGGCCCACCAGCACCACGGGCAGCGCGCGCTCCTTCGCGGCGGAGATCAGCGCCGCCGCGACCTCGCGCACCTGGGCGACGCCGCCGGGCGAACCCTCCACGGCCGCGGACGCGACCGTCTGCACGGAGTCGAGCACGACCTGCGCGAGGTGGCCGAGGATCGTCCCCAG
>DAMBCY010000385.1:0-1929 GCA_032056255.1 Cellulomonas sp.
GTGGGTGCTGCTGCTCGCGCTGGTGCTGCTGCTGGTGCAGATCCGGAACTGGTACGGCCTGTGGGCCGTGCTGGTCACCGGGGTGGTGCTGGTCGGCGTGACCTGGTGGGGGAGCCCGCAGGTGCAGGTCGCCGTCGCGTACGCGGTGACCTGGTACCTGCTGATCGGGTCGCCGCGGGCGGTGCTGGAGATGCAGTCGCAGCGCCGCAGGGCCCGGGGGCGCGGGACGTCGGACGCGGACGCGCTCGGGCGGCTCACGCCCCTGCCGGGCGGGTTCTGGGTCGGGGCGTTCCTGGTGGTCTGCGTGGGCGCGCTGGTGCTCGGCGGGTCGTGGATCCTGGACCGCCCGCTGCTCTGACGCGGCTGCGGGCGACGGCCCGGTCGCGCGTCAGCCGCCGACGACGCACCCGTCGAGAACGCGGTCCATGGCGTCGCGCTCCGCCTGGGTGACCCACAGCCCGTACGCCGCCTTCACCCGGACCTGCCGGACCACGTAGGCGCAGCGGTAGCCGGTGCTCGGCGGCAACCAGGTCGCGGCGTCCCCGTCGCCCTTCGCCGAGTTCGTCGGCCCGTCCACCGCCAGCAGGTTCGCGGGGTCGTTGGCGAACTGCCGCCGCCGGTCCGCGTCCCACTGCTGCGCGCCCTTCTGCCAGGCGTCGGACAGGGCGACGACGTGGTCGATCTGCACGTCCGCGCTGCGGGGCCCGCGCTCGAACCCGATCGTCGCGTCGCTGTACGGGTCGGCCAGCGTGCCCGTGAGCACCACGCAGTCGTGCGTCCCCTCCTCGAACGTCACGTCCGTCAGGTCCCGGGCCAGCACGTCGTTGCGGGTGTCGCAGCCGTTGCGGTCCACGTCCGACCACGACGGGCCGAACGCGTCGCGCTGGTACCCGGTCTTCGGCGCGCGGCCCTTCACGGCGAGGGCGTCCAGCTCGGAGCGGGCACGGTCGAGGTCGGCGGCCGTCACGGGGAACCGCGCCGACTCGCGCGCCTGCGACCACAGCGGGACCCCGGCGCCGATCGCGACCGACACGACCAGGACGAGCAGCGCCCAGCCGGTGCGGGTGCCCCCGGGTCTCGGGCCGCCGCCGGCCCGGCTCCCTCGTGCCCGTCCCCGGCCCCCTCGTGCCCGGCCCCGCCCCGATCCGGGTCCCCGGCCCCCGGGTCCCCGGCCCCGGATCGGCGGGGTGCGGCGGCTGCTCGTGACGGTCACCGCGGAACCGTCGCACACGGCACCGGCACAGCACCTCCTCCCGGCCGCGCCCGGCGCGTCGCCCCGCGCGCGTCGGCCCGGCCTAGGTTGTCCGGCGGAGGTGCCATGACCCACGACCACCCGCTCGACCCCGCGGACCGCGGCAGCCCGCCCGACGGCCCCCGACCCGTCCGGCCGTCCCGCGGTCCCGTCCGGCCGTCGCGCGGTGCCGTCCTCGCCGCCGTGCCCCTCGTCGTCGTCGCCGGCCTCGCGACCGCCCGCCTCGTCCCGGGGCTGCTCGGCGACGCCCTGGGCGATGCGCTGTACGCGGCGCTCGTGCTGCTGCTCGTCACGGTCCTCGTGCCGCACCGGGGGCTCGCCGCGCGCGGCGCGGTCGCGCTCGCGCTGTGCTGGGCGGTCGAGCTCGCCCAGGCCACCGGCGGGCCCGGGGCGGCCGTCCGCGCGTGGCCGCCGCTGCGGTACCTGCTGGGCACGACGTTCGCCTGGCCGGACCTGGTGGCGTACGCGGTGGGGGTGCTGGTCGCTGCGGCGCTCATGCGGGTGGCCTCCGTCCGGTCGCCCGGGCTCCGGCGGCCCGTGACCACCCGACCCTGACCGGGAGCACCGGGGCGACGCCACCGCCGTCCGACGTCCCTGGGGACGACGGACGACCTCGGCGCCTGTGGGGGGCTCGGCACCCGCTCACCGAGCGGGCACCGGCCCCTGCGGGGCACCGA
>DAMBCY010000385.1:2029-4155 GCA_032056255.1 Cellulomonas sp.
GCCCTGCGGGGGACCGAGCCCTGCGGGGGACCGAGCCCTGCGGGGGACCGAGCCCTGCGGGGGACCGAGCCCCGCGGGGCACCGAGCCCCGCGGGGGAGCCACCCGGGGGCTACTCGCAGCCGATGCCGTCGTCGTCCCGGTCCAGGCCCGCCCGGTAGCCGGGGTCCCCGCGGTGCACCGGTGCCGCACCCGCGGCCCGCGCGGCGTCGCAGTTGGCGTAGTACGTCGCTCCGCCGGTGGACGCGGTCGTCCCCGTCGACGCCGCGGTGCTGCCGGTCGCTCCCGTCGACGGCGAGCTCGCGGCGGCCTGGGCCTCCCGCGCCGCGACGGCGCGCTCCCGCGCCGCGAGGTCGGCCGCCGTCGTGTCGAGGTCGGTGGTCCGCTGGTCGAGCGCGGCCCCGAGTGCGGCGAGCTCGTCCGCGCGTGCCGCGTTCGTGTCGGCCGCGGCCCGGGCGGCGGCCTCCGCCTCGTCGACGTCGACCAGCGCGCTCTCGACGTCGGACTCCCGGGAGTCCAGGTCGGCCGACCGGCCGGACAGCTCCTCGTCGAGCGCGACGAGTCTGTCCTGCTCGGCCGCGTTGGCGGCGCGCTCGTCGGCGGTCCCGGCGGACCCGATCCCGATGCCGAGGACCAGGCCGAGGACGAGCCCGGTGACGAGGCCGCCGATCAGCGGTGGTACCCAGCGACGCCGGCGACGACCGTCGGCGGCGGGCGGCGCGTCGTCGACCCAGAGCTCCCAGCCGTCGGGTGCCGCCGGCCAGGCGGGGTCGGGCTGCCAGCCGGGCGGCGGCGTCCACCCCTCGGGTGCGGCCGGCCATCCGGGCGGCGGGTTGAGCGTGCGTGCCATCGAGGCCCCCTTCGTCGGGGCGCCTGTGCCGCACCCCTACCGGTGCATCGGCCGCCCGGCCGCTGGGGGTGAGCGGGTTCACTCCTTCAGCGGAGCGGTCCCGCGCACGGTGTCGACCGGGAACCGGCGCCGTGCCTCGGCCTGCTTGTCGAGCGTCGCCCGCAGCACGTCCACCCCGAGGACGTCCGCGAGCCGCAGCAGGTACACGAGCACGTCGGCGATCTCCTCGCCCGCCCGCTGCCGGCGCGCCGGGTCCTCGAAGTGCCGTGCCGCCTCCCCGGCCGGCAGCCACTGCACGAGCTCGGCCAGCTCACCGACCTCGCCGACGAGGGCGAGCACCAGCGACTTCGGGTCGTGGAACTGCTCCCAGTCGCGCTCCTGGCTGAACTCGCGGATGAGCGCGGTGAGGCGGGCGAGGTCACCGGGGGAGCCGTCGGTGCCGTCGGTGCCCGCGAGGTCGTCGGAGCGGTCGGTCATCGCCCCAGCCTGGCACGCCCGCGTCGCCGGGTGCCGCGCTCGCTCAGTGCAGCAGCCAGGTCGGGGACCGCAGGTACCGCTCCGCCACGAGCACGGACCCCGCCGGCTGCTCGGCCCGCAGCGCGCCCGACGGCCCGCCGCGAGGGTCGCCGACCACCCGCCCGAGCACCTGCAGCCGCCGCAGCATCGACAGGGCGCAGGCGGTCCGCTCGTCGGCGCTGCTCAGCGGCCGGACGTCCAGGTAGCCGGCGGCCCAGGCCTGCGCACGCGCGGGGGCGTCGGGCAGGTGCTCGACGCCGGACAGCGCCGCCGCGAGGTCGAGGACGAACCAGGAGAACCCGCAGTCGTCGAAGTCGACGACCGTGAGGTCGGCCCCGTCGACCAGCAGGTTCCCGGGGCGCAGGTCGGCGTGCACGAGGCCCCAGGAGTCCGGGGCGCGGGAGGCGTCGTGCAGGACGGCGAGCGCGGCGTCCCGGGCCCGGGCGAGCAGCGCCAGGTCCGCCTCCGGCAGCCCGGCCTCCTCCCAGGGGCCCCACCGGCTGCCCGGTCCGACGAGGTCGGCGGGCTCCCAGGTGGGGCGGACGAAGTCACGGGGCCGGTGGAACGTGAGCGCGTGCTCGTGCAGCAGCGCGGCGGTGGTCCCGATCCGGCGGTGCAGCGCGACGGGCGCGGTGGCGTCGTCGGGCACGGTCCCGGGGACGTACGCCGTGGTGAGGCACACCCAGCGGCGCTCCTGGTCGTCGGCGACGATCGCCACGGTCCGGCCGTCCAGCGCCGGCAGCACGGTCGGCACGCGCACGT
>DAMBCY010000386.1:0-4153 GCA_032056255.1 Cellulomonas sp.
CGAGAACATCAGCCCCGAGGCCGCAAACGAGGCTTGGGAGGCGGCGTGGGCTGCGGCGTCGGCAGCAGCCGCTCAGGCCACGGGCGACGATCGAACCCGATGGGAAAGGATCCGGGACTCGTTCCTAGTGCCAACAGCAACGGGGTTCCTGGCGTCCTCCCCTGCGCTCGTCTTGCAGGTCATGCAGATCACTGCTGGTGGCGCGTCGTAGCGCCCGTGCGCCGACGTATGGCATGCTGTCCCCGTGAAATCCTCTCGGGGATGACGCACGCCCAGGGCCCGGACCGCAGACGCGGTGCCGGGCCTTCGTCATGAACGGTGGGACCCTGGTCGGATGGACCAGGATCCCGAAGCCCGCGAGGTCGTGCTCGAACTGCTGAGTGCCAGCCTCAGCGGCGGCGACGCCGAGAGTCGCAAGATGCACATGGACCTCGCAGCCATGCCGATGGCGGCCGCAGACCCATCGAACGCCATGACCCGCATCGCGACAGCCTCTCTCGCGATGCTCCACGAGATGGTGCCGTTCCTCGCCCGTGCTTACGGGCTCTCGGTCGACGAGTTCCTGGCGAACCTCCGCGACTGATCACGTTCCCCCGCCCGGCGCAGTGCACCCGGCACACACACCGGATCGCCAGCCGCAAGCCGCCTCCGCCGCCAGACCCGCCGGGAATCGGGTGCTGCCCACGAGGACGCCGCTGAGCGACAACACGCGCCGACGAGACCTGCCCGGGCGGGCCCAGCCACCACCACCACGGAAGGCGTGACCATGCCGCTGCCGCCGCTCCTCACCCGGCCCTGCTACTGCGGCGCCAACCGGGACGAGCACGGCCGCTGCACGCACTGCGACCTGCCTGCCTTCCACCCCAAGGGCGCGGTCTGCCTCAACTGCCTGCGGATCGACCTGCGGTGCGTCGCCTGCCGCCGGATCTACGGCACGCCGACGGCCGCCCGGGCGTGCGAGAACAACGACCGCGCCCAGGAAGCCCGCCGGCGGGCCTGAGGGGGTCAGACCTCCTCGACGACCTGCGCATCCCTGTAGGCGCCGGTCGTCACCGCGACCCCGTACTGCTTGCAGGTGCTCTTGTCCTCGTACCCCTGACCGCCGTCCGTGGCGACGATGAACCCGTTGTCGGCCTTGAGGCGCCAGGCCCACTTCCGGTCGGCGCGGCGGTAGATCTCGAGCTTCGCCATCAGTCACTCCCCTGCGTGACCCCGCTCCGTTGCGAGGCGGATGCGCTGACCGTAGCGACCACCGACCTCGACCCGCTAGACCCGTGCGAGGCAGGTGAGCGCGTTGACGCTCGCATTCCTGGAGCACGCGGCCCGCCAGTTCGAGCCCCCGCCGGCGCCCCGCTGGCCGTCGCCGGCGGACATGGCCGTCGCGCTCGACGGGAAGTTCCGACGCACGCCTGCGATCGACGTCATCAACGCGGCGCTCGTCGAGACCCTGAACACCCCCGACGGCCGGCTGATCGTGTCGATGCCCCCGCAGGAGGGCAAGTCGACGCTCACGACGAAGTGGGCGCCGACGTGGCTCCTAGAGGACGACCCCGACCGCCGCATCGTCATCGCGTCGTTCGGCGCCACCGTCGCCCGCCGCATGGGCCGCCTCGTCCGCAACGAGATCACCGGGCACGCCGCCGAGCTGAGCATCCGCATCGCCGACGATGTCGCCGCGCAGAACGAGTTCCAGATCGCCGAGCACCAGGGCGGGATCTACGCCGCGGGCATCGCCGGCCAGTTCACGTCCCGGCCCGCGGACATCCTGCTGATCGACGACCCGCTCAAGGACCGCGTCGAGGCCGACTCCGAGATCTTCCGAGACCGGGTGTGGGACTGGTGGACCGACGTCGCTAGCGCGCGTCTCGCGCCCGGCGCCCCGGTCATCCTGATCCTCACCCGGTGGCACCACGACGACCTCGCCGGGCGGCTCCTGGCTGAGGAGGACGGCCACCTGTGGCGGGTCGTGAACATCCCCGCCCAGGCCGATCACTCCCCCGAGAAGGGCCAGACCGACATCCTCGGCCGCGAACCCGGCGAGTTCATGCTGTCGGCGCGCACGTTCAAGGACAAGAAGACCGGCGAGATGAAGCCGCGGTCGCTCGCACAGTGGGAGCGCCGCAAGGCCCAGGCCGGTCCCCGCACGTGGGCGGCGCTCTACCAGGGCCGCCCCTCCCCGCTCGCCGGCGACCTGTTCCCCGAGACGTGGGCCAGGTACAGCCAGCCGTTGTGGACAGAGCGCGCCGACGGGTCCCGGTGGATCCCGGGCAACAACTTCGAGCTCGTGCACTCGTACGACCTCGCGTTCAAGGACACCAAGTCCAGCGACTACGTCGTCGGTCAGGTGTGGCTCCGGATCGGCGCCGACGTCTACCTCGTCGACCAGGTCCGCGCACGCCTCAGCTTCACCGCGACCCTGGACGCGATCCGCGGGCTCACCGCGAAGTGGCCGCAGGCGGCCGCGAAGTTCGTCGAGGACAAGGCCAACGGCCCCGCGGTCATCAACGCCCTGTCCCGGCAGATCCCGGGCCTCATCCCGATCGAGCCCGAGGGTTCCAAGTACGCGCGGGCCGCGGCGATCTCCCCGTTCGTGCACTCCCTGAACGTGTACCTCCCGGACGCCGCGCTCCTCCCGAACGTCGAGGAACTCCTCGAAGAGGCGCGGGCGTTCCCGAACGGCGCGCACGACGACACGATCGACGCGCTGTCGCAGGCCGTGAACCGGCTGCTGCTCATGCCCCTGTGGTCCGACGAGGACGACCACGTGGACGGCGACGACTTCCTCGACGACAACCCCCGTTCGTGGGCGTCCGCCGGCTACTGACCTGGAGGTGACCGGCGTGGGCATGCTCTCCTGGCTCGGTGTCCGCGAGTCCTCCTCCCCAGCGGTCGCCCAGGCGGTGGCGCGCGCGGATCAGGCCGAGGCGTCCATGGAGATCATGCGGGAGTCGCTCGTCGACGCCGAGCTCGCGATGGAGGACTCCGGCTGGCAGCGCCTGACCATCCAGGCCGCCACGGAGTTCTCTCGGGCGGGGCTGCAGCGGTCGGCGGAGATCGCCCGGGCGATGGCCGTGATGCACCCGCTGCTGAAGCGCGGACTCGGGGTCCGGCAGGCGTACATCTGGGGTCAGGGCGTGCAGATCCAGGCGCGTTCGACCGGTGACGGCCCGGCCGGGCAGCAGGACGTGAACTCGGTCGTGCAGGCGTTCCTCGACGACGAGGGCAACCGGGCGGCGTTCACCGGGGACCAGGCGCAGGAGGAGCTGGAGCGGGCGCTCGGCACCGACGGGAACGTCTTCGTCGCATGCTTCACGTCGCCCCTGACGGGCTTCGTGCAGGTCCGCAGCATCCGGTTCGACGAGATCCAGGACGTCATCACCAACCCGGACGACGCCGACGACCCCTGGTTCTACCTGCGGCAGTGGGTCGAGACGACCGTCGACGTCGCGACCGCGTCCACCCGGACCGTGCAGCGGGTCGCGTACTACCCGGCGATCACGTACCGGCCGCGCCAGCGCGTGAAGTCGATCAACGGTGCCCCGGTCATGTGGGACGCCCCGGTCTACCACGTGTCCGTGAACCGCCTGGACGGGTGGAAGTTCGGCATCGGGGACGCCTACGCGGCCCTGGTCGACCTCCGGCTGTACCGGGACTTCCTGATCGACTGGGCCGTCCTCGTCAAGAGCCTGAGCCAGTTCGCGTGGCGGGCGACCACGAAGGGCTCGAAGGCCCAGCGGCTGCGCGAGCGCCTCACGCGCCGCCCCGCGGCCTCCGGCCCGGACGGGAACCCGAACAGCGTGGGTGCGACCGTGACCCTGCCCGAGGACTCGACGCTCGAAGCCATCCCGAAGTCCGGGGCCACGATCGACTCCGAGTCCGGGCGCCCGCTGGCCGCGATGATCGCCGCAGCCCTCGACGTCCCGGTCACGACCCTGCTGGCCGACCCGGGGCAGACCGGGGCGCGCGCCGTCGCCGAGACCCTCAACCAGCCGACCAGGCTCGCGATGCAGCAGCGGCAGTCGCTGTGGGGCGAGGCCTACCGGGCGATCCTGACGTACGTCATCCGCTCCGCCGTGCGTGCCCCGCAGGGGCCCCTGCAGGGCACGATCACCCGCGACCGCTTCACCGGCCGAGAGACCCTGGTCCTCGCCGG
>DAMBCY010000387.1:0-4135 GCA_032056255.1 Cellulomonas sp.
GAGCGTGTCGGCGTCGATCTCCCCGACGGTCGGTGCGGCTGGGGGGACCTCGGGGTACTCGTCGCCGGGCAGGATGCGGACGCGGATGGTGGTGCGCCCGGCGGTCAGGACGAGGTCGCCGCCGACGATCTCGGCGCGGACAGTCCCGGTGAGGCGGGCGGCGGCGTCAGCGAGGAGCCGGCCGTGCACGAGGATCTGCTCGTCGAAGCCCCCGGCGATGGGCAGGCCGATGGACCCGTAGGTCTCGTAGTCGAACGCGGACAGGGACAGCAGTCCGTCGCTGGCGTCGATGACCAGGGCGCCGAGCACGGGAACGGCGGGCCGGGGCGGGATTATGCGTGCGGCCCACTGGGCGGCGGCCTTGAGGTCTGCGGCGTCGACGGTGAGTCGACCGCGGGTGCTGGTGGTCATGGTCGGGTGGCCTTTCGGTGGTGGCGCAGCGCCGTCAGGGCGCGCCGGAGTCGGGTGAGGGGCCCGGTGGGTGCGGGCGGGAGTTGGTCGGCGTAGAGCGCGCGGTGCCAGGTCGGGTACGGGTCGCGGGTCACAGCCGCCGCCACTTCACGCGCGGGTCGGGCGCGCGGAAGCCGTGCATGCCGCACGCGCCGAGGCGCGCGGCGGCCTCCGCGTCGATGGCGGCCCGGTGGCTGTCGCAGATGGGGAACCAGGCGTGAGGCGTCGGGCAGTTGATCGTCCCGAGCCATGCGGCCGGGGCTGAGCAGTCGATCCGGGTGCACACCACCTCGGCGTCGAGGTCCACGTCGAGGGCGGCGATCACGGTGTCGGTCTCGGCGCTCACGGGGTCACCCCCAGTGCGGTCGTGACGGCGCGGACCGTCGGGCACGGCCACTCGACGACCTCGAGGCTCGACTCGGCGTAGTAGAAGTACGCGGTCGCGCACATCTCGTCGCAGGCCGAGCAGATCGTCACGGTGATCCGGGTGCAGGTCGCGTGCTGGCACTCGTCGTCGTCGCAAGCCACGGCGGCCCGGTCGACCGGGTGGTGCATCGCGCGCACCGCGGTGAGCGCGTCGACCATGGCCGGGTGCTCCGTCCGGGCCGCGGCGATGAACGCGGCGTCGGGCTCAACCTGGTAGCCATCGACCACGCTGAGAAGCCGTCCCTGCGTGCAGTGCACCTGCGGGTACTTGATCGACTCGTGCCGGTACAGGCTCCACGGCCCATCGGTGGCGGCGTCGGCGCGGGCCTTCGCGTCGGTCAGCCAGTCGGTCAGCGTGGTCATCGCCGCGGCCTCCGCCCGAACAGTGCGAGGTAGCTGCCGAGGATCAGGAGGACGACGGCCGTCAGCCCCATGACGACTGGGCTGGTGCCGGTCGCGGCCAGGGCGCGCGGGGAAGCGGTTGCGGCGTCGCTGTCGTCGACCGCGGACACGTCGGACGTGTAGGTCGGCTCGTCGTCGCCCTCGTTGTAGTTCTCGGGCCAGCCGGCGGGGTCGCCGTTGGTGCCGTCGAACGGCGGATCAGGCTGCGTCGTCGGGGTGGTCGTGCTCCCGTCGGGCCCGGGCGAGGTCGGCGTCGGGTCCGTGCTCCCCGGCGTCTCGGAGGGCGTCGTCGACGGCTCGTCCGACGGCCCCGGTGACGGTTCGGTGGTAGGCGAAGGGAACGACGTCGACGTGTCCGTCGGGTCCGGCGCCGGGGTGGAGGGCTCGGTCGACGGCGTCGTCGAGGGCTGCGGCGCTGGCTCGGCGGTCTCGGTCGGCTCGGGCTCGGCCGGTGTCACGGGCGTCTCGGATGGCGGTGAGCTCGGCGAGGGCTCAGGTCCGGCGGGCGTGGTCGCGGTCGGGCACGGGTCCTCCTCGATGAGGCGGCAGTCGGTGCCGTAGCCGGGGGAGCCGGGCTCCCCGATGTGGCAGTTCGTGGTGTGGACCTGCACCCACGCGGGCAGACCGGTCAACGGCAGGGTCAGGACCTCACCGACGGCCGCGGAGCGGTTCGGGTGGTAGTTCGTCGTCGTGCCGTCGGGGTAGCGGACGTTCACGTCGATGCTGTCCGCGCCGGCGCCGTACGTGATGACGAGCTGAGTGGCCGAGGCCGTGTAGGTGGTGCGGGCGGGCTCGGTGGCGGACGCCCGCAGCGCGAGGGTCACGCCGCCGATCGCGAGGACCATGAGGGCGATCAGGACGCCCCGCAGGACGAACGTCAGGGCGTCGCGGCGGCGGAACCCATCCGCGATCCGGGGGTCGATGGGTACGGTCGTGCTCGGGTCGGACATGGTCCGGCTCCTTCCGATGGTTCGGGAGGGCTGCCCCGCCGGTTCTTCTTGGCGGTTGAGGCGGCGGGGCAGCCGCGGGGGTAGGGGTCAGGTGCAGTCGCAGGGCTGCACGAGGTGGCACTCGGGGCAGACGTGCACCGCACGCGGAGTGGGCATCGGGCCGAGCACGCCCGTGCACTCGGCGTGCACGAGCTGCTCGTCCACGTACGTGACGGCGTCGCCCTCCGTGATGCGCTCCCCGCAGTCCGCGGCGCAGCGGCCAGAGAAGCGAGCGGCGAACACGGCGGCCATCACGCACGCCCGATCTGCGGCAGCAGACGCGGCGGCTGGACGCCCGTGCGCCACGCCTGCGCGATCTCCTCGCGAACCCGGTCGCCGACGGTCGTGTTGTCGGGCAAGACCGTGTAGGCCAGGAACTCGTCCTCAAACGACGCGATGCCGGTGGCGACGGCTTCGAGCTTCGCCTTGATCGCCAGGGCCAGGGCGCGCCACCGGCGCCGGGTCTCGGCCTCGTAGGCGGCGCGCCGCCCAGCAGCGTCCCGGGTCCGGCCCGACGGAGTGAGTGTGAACTCGCGGTCGTCGGGCGACGGCAGGTCGAGGATGAACCGGACGGTGCGGTCGTGGGCGCGGAACGCGATCATCGCCCGGTTGTCCTCGTAGCCGGAGACGAACGACTTGGCACCGTAGCGCCGCACGTTCTCGCTGATCTCCGCCTGAGACCGCTCGGGACTGACGGTCGTGCCCTCGGCGTAGCGCGGGCTCATGCCGCGGCCTCCTTGTCGTAGGGGTGGACGGGCCACGTCGGGTCGACGACGGCCGCGGGGTCCTTGCGCCGCAGGTACTCCTGCAGGGAGATCTGCTGCTCGCGCCGCCAGTGGATCTGCCCGAGGTGCAGGTGGTGGGCGTCGGCCGGCGGCTCGTGCTTGCGGCCGATCGCACGCGCCACCTGCACGGCGGCCAGGGCGTCCGCGTCCGCGGTGTGCGCGGCGGACAGGTCGACCCCGTAGTGCCGAGCGACGTCGACGAGCTTTCGCCCGCCGCGCCGGTACCGGTCCGCCTGCTTGTCCAGCACGAACGGGTCCACGACGGGCTCCGGGGCGAACGGAGGACGGCCCAGCCGTCGAGCCTCCCGGTCGAGGACCGTGAAGTCGTAGGCGGCGTTGAACGCGACGAGCGGCAGAGCCGGCGGACTGGTGAGCAGCCGGAGGATCTCGCCGACGACCACGTCGGGGTACTCGCCGTCCTCCCGCGCCCGCTCGCTCGTGATCCCGTGCACGGCCGTAGCGCCCTCCGGGATCTCGACCCCCGGGTTCACTAGCCACGACCAGACATGCGGCTCGCGGCCCGGGATGTCGAGGACCAGGCACGCGGTCACGATCCGTGCCTCGTCCGGCTCAGGGCCCGTCGTCTCCAGGTCGAACCCGACGAGCGGGCCCTCCCACCACGGGGCGGCGTTCATCGGGCCCCTCCCTCGGGGACGTAGTGCTCGCAGGGCTTGCGGTCGGGGCCGGTCAGGTCCGGTCCGGGGAAGCGGTGCTCGCGGAGCACCGGGATGTCGCGGTCGCGGATGCCCCACTCCGTGTAGACCTCCGGGGCGCCGAACTCGCCGCGGAGGTCGCTGCGGCCCGTGTAGGGGTGGACGTGCGCGCTCACCCGGGTCTCGATGTCGGCACCGCACGACGGGCAGCGGTCCGACGCCGCGGCGGGCCGCGGCCAGATGACCTCCCGGACGAGCGGCGCGAGCTTCGACGACGGCCAGACCTTCTGCGTGCCGCCGCGCTGGGCGCGGTGCCAGTTCTCGCCGTCACCCTTCGTCCAGATCCCGCCGAGGGTCCGCACGGCGGCGTCTCCCTCGGGCAGGGCGTCAAGGTCCGCCGTGGTGAAGGCGGGTGCGGTCGTCACGGCGC
>DAMBCY010000388.1:0-4124 GCA_032056255.1 Cellulomonas sp.
AGGAGGCCCGCGCGGGCATCGTGCAGGTGATCCGCCGCCTGGAGGAGTCCGGCCAGATCGTGATCCGGCGCGAGGGCGAGGACGAGTATGTCTCCTGACCCCCGCTCCTTCACGCAGGCCTTCGGCGGCCCGGCGGCCGTCGCGGAGCCGTCCCGTGCCGAGGGCTACGCGGCCGGCTACGCCGCGGGCTACGCCGCCGGCGCCCGGGAGGCCGCGCGCGCCGCGGAGGCCGAGGCCGCCCGGGTGCAGCGCGAGCGCGCCGAGGCGGACTCCCGCCGCGCCGCCGAGCACGCCGACGCGCTCCGGGTGCTGGCCGCCGCCGCCCGGACCGCGGCCGACCGCAGCGCCCCGGTGCTCGCCGCGGCCGAGCGCACGCTGCACGCGGCCGCCTGCGAGCTGGCCGCGGTGGTGCTCGGCCTGGAGCTGTCCGACGCCCCGACCGCCGCGCGGGCCGCGCTCCAGCGGCTGCGCGAGCAGGACCCGGCCCGGGAGGTGCACACCGTCCGGCTGCACCCGCGGGACCTCGCGGCCCTGCGGGCGGCGCTGGCCGTCGGTGCCGAGCCGGGCGCTCCCGACGTGCTCGCGGGGCTGCCCGACCTCACCGGCGTCGAGCTGGTCGCGGACCCGACCCTCGCGCCCGGCGACGCCGTCGGGGAGTTCCCCGACGGCTACCTCGACGCGCGGGTGACCGGGGCGCTGGACCGTGCTCGCGCCGCCCTCGTCGCCGTCGCCGTGCCCGCCCCCGGGACCGTGCCCGCCCCCGGGACCGTGCCCGCCCCGGGGAACGTGCCCGCATGAGCACCACGACCTCCGGCCTGCTGCCGACCCCGCGCTCCGGGGCCGTGCCCGTCGCCGTGCCCGCCGGGGACGCCACGCCGCCCGCCTCCCCGGCCTGGGCCGACGCCCTGGCCGCCGCGCGCCCCGAGCGCGTCGGGACGGTCCGGGGCGTCGTCGGCCTGACGGTCGAGGTCGCGGGCACGGGGGCCGCCGTGGGCGAGCTCGTCTCGATCGAGGCCGGGGACGCGGAGGTGCCCGCCGAGGTGGTCGCGACCGCCCGCGGCGCCGCGCACGCCATGCCGCTCGGCCCGACGCACGGCCTGCGCGCCGGGATGCGGGTGCGCCCGCGCGGCACCGCGCTGACCACCCCCGTCGGACCGGGCCTGCTCGGCCGGGTGCTCGACGCCCTGGGGCGCCCGATCGACGGCCGGGGGCCGCTGGTCGGCGTCGGCCGGGTGCCGGTGACCGGCCACGCCCCGCACCCGCTGGCCCGCGCGCGCGTCGCGCAGCCGCTCGACCTGGGCGTCCGGGTGCTCGACACCCTGGTCACCGCCGGGCGCGGGCAGCGCCTGGGCCTGTTCGCCGGGTCGGGCGTCGGCAAGTCCAGCCTGCTGTCGATGATCGCGCGGGGCACGGACGCGCAGGTCTCCGTCATCGCCCTGGTCGGCGAGCGCGGCCGCGAGGTCCGGGAGTTCCTCGAGGACGACCTCGGGCCCGAGGGCCTGGCGCGGTCGGTCGTCGTCGTGGCGACCTCCGACGAGCCCCCGCTGGTCCGGCTGCGCTCCGCCTTCGTCGCCACCCGGATCGCCGAGTGGTTCCGCGACCGTGGCGACGACGTCGTCCTCATGATGGACTCGCTGACCCGCGTCGCGATGGCCCAGCGCGAGATCGGCCTGTCCGTCGGCGAGCCGCCCGCGACCCGCGGCTACCCGCCGAGCACGTTCGCGCTGCTCGCCCAGCTGCTGGAGCGGGCGGGGACCGGGGCCGTCGGGTCGGTGACCGGCCTGTACACCGTGCTGGTGGACGGCGACGACCACAACGAGCCGATCGCGGACGCCGCCCGGTCCATCCTCGACGGGCACGTGGTCCTCGACCGGAAGCTCGCCGTCGCCGGGCACTTCCCCTCGGTCGACGCGCTCGGCTCGATCTCCCGCGTCGCGTCCCGCGTGCTGGAGCCCGGCCAGAAGGACCTCGCCACCCGGCTGCGCCGCGTGATGGCCGCCCGGCACCAGGCGCAGGACCTCCTCGACGTCGGCGCGTACGTGTCCGGCTCGAACCCGCTGGTCGACGCCGCCGTCACGCACGGCGCCGCCATCGACGGCTTCCTGCGCCAGGGGATGGACGAGCGCGCACCGTCGGCCGACTCCTGGGCCCGGCTCGCCGGCCTCGTCGCCGCGATGGGGGACCTGCCGTGAGCCGCGCGTTCCGCCTCGCCGGCCTGCTGCGCCTGCGCGCGCTGGCCGAGGAGCAGGCCGCCGCCCGCCTCGCGGGGGCCACCCGCACCCGGGACGCCGCCGCCGCGCGCCGCGCCGCGACCGAGTCCGCGCTCGGTGCCACCCGGTTCGTCGAGGGCCCCGAGGGCACCGACGGCCTCGGCATGCAGGCCGTCGTCGCCAGCCGCATGGCGCTGTCCGCGCTGCTCGTCGACCAGCGCGCCCGCGTCGTCGTCACCCAGGACGCCGTCGACGCCGCCGACGCCGACTGGTCCGCCGCCCGCACCCGCACCCGCACGCTCGAGAAGCTGCAGGAGAAGCACCGGGCCGCGGCCCAGGTGGAGGAGCAGCGCGCCGAGCAGGTCGTGCTGGACGAGATCGCGGGCCGCCGGCGCGCCGGGGCACCCGCCGCTCCCGGCGCTCCGGCACCGGACGTGGAGGAGGCGTGATGACCGACCCGATCGCCGCCGTGCAGGCGCGGATCGCGGAGATCCGCGCCGTCGTCGATCCGCGCGCCACGACCGCCGCGTCGGGCGTGACGACCACCGCGACCGCGACGACCGCCGCGTCGGGGGGCACGGCGTTCGCCGACGCGCTCGCCGTCCTCACCGGCGCGTCGGGCACGCCCGGCACCGGGCTCGACGAGTCCGCGTCGATCGCCCCCGGCTCCGGCGTCACCGGCCAGGACCTCGTCACGTCCGCCCGGAAGTACCTCGGGGTGCCGTACGTCTGGGGCGGGGAGTCGCTCGCGGAGGGCGGGCTCGACTGCTCCGGCCTGGTGCAGCGGGCGCTCGCGGACCTGGGCGTCGACGGCGTGCCGCGCGTCGCCCGGGACCAGGCGACGATCGGCACCGAGGTCGCCTCCCTCGACGAGGCGCTGCCCGGCGACCTCGTGGTGCTCGGCGGCGGGTCGCACATCGGCATCTACATCGGCGACGGGCAGATGATCGACGCCCCGAAGCCCGGCGCCACGGTGACCGTCCGCGACGTCTACGCGGAGCCGACCACCATCCGGCGGATCCTGCCGCAGGCCGGCACCTCGGGCACGACCTCGAGCGCTGCGGCCCTGTCCAGCGCGCTCGCCGCCACCACCGCCGGCCAGAACGCCCTCGCCCTGCTGGGCACCGGCTCGACCTCGTCCCTCACCACGTCCCTCTGGGGAGCCGCCTCGTGACCACCACCATCGCGTCCGCGCGGGCCGCCGTCGCCCCGGGCGCCGCCGCCGTCACCGCCTCCCGGACGGGCGGCGGGTTCGACGCCGTCCTGCAGGGTGCGCTCGCCGCACCGCGGGACGGCGGCACCCGCGACGTCGACCGCGACGGCGCGCCGGCCGGGCGCGGCGTGTCCGACCGGGCCGCGTCCGCGCGGGCGGACCGGCCGGCGGCCGACCGTGCCGACCGGTTCCGCACCGACCGGGCGCACGCCGACCGGACCCGCACCGACCGCAGCCACACGGAGCGCGCCGACCGCACGGACCGTACGGACCGCGCCGGCCGGGCCGTCGCGGGTCCGGGCGACGACGGCGCGCCCGCCGCGGCGATCGACGCCGCGACGGCCGCGGATGCCGCTCCCGTCACCGGCGACGCGGCGACCCCGGGCACGACGGGCGTGCCGACCGCGACCCCGGGCGCGACGGGCCCGGCCGCTCCGACGGCGACCCCGCTCCCCGTCCCGGCGGCCGCGGACGCCGTGGTCGCCGTCGCGCAGCCGGGCCCGGCCGCGCAGGCGCTCGCCGCGCAGGCGCTCGCCACGCAGCCCGCCGGCGTGGTCGCCGCCACGGCCGACCCGGCGGTCACGACCTCGCCGACCGGTGCGGTCGGCGCCGTGGCTGCCACCGTCGCGACTCCGGCCCCCGTCGGCGCCGCCCCCGTCGGCGCCGCACCGGTGGGCACGGTGCCCGGGGCGGACGGCCCG